>NZ_JBJODA010000028.1:0-37733 GCF_045899875.1 Clostridioides sp. GD02377 | reverse complement strand
CTGTTCAATTGCTCTAGTATTTCCAATTAATCCATCTACCATGAAAGCCAAATGCATCATAAGCCCAATTACTTTGTCATATTTTTTTTCTACATTAAATATCAAAAATAGCTCATCAGATACAGATTTTATATCCTTAAATATTCTATTATAATTAGAATTTTTTAAAGATGTTCTTAGTCCTTCAACTACATCATCATAACCAATACTTATCTTTATAATATTTTTTAATTTATTTATATTTTCATCTTTATCTATATCTTTTTTGCTGACATAGTCAATCCCTTTAACATTAATTCTTTGTTCATTGATTAATGCTACAACATTACTGCTTTCTTTTAGTTTTGCAATATTTAAACTTAAATCTTTTTCTGTTTTATATGGTACAGATATAATATCTATTCCATCTAAATACCTATTCATTTTTTCTTCTAGTATTTTTCTTGTCTTGTTATCTACACCTTCTGAAACATGCGATGCTATAATAATTGTTTTAGATAAATTTTCTTTATTTTGAATTTCATTAGCTCCAAAATAGTACTTTCTTGTATTGACAATGGAATTATATACATCATTTAATGATAGTCCCATGTTAGCTTTTTGAACTGCTTCTAACACAGTTAATGTGGTCACCATAGGAACTACTCTTACATCACACTTTTTTTCATTTTTTATAATTTCATCAAAAGAATTTAATGAGCCCATATCTGTAAATAGTAGTATATCTTTATTGTCTATGTTATTAATCAATCTTTTAAAATCTATAATTACTCTTTCATAACTTTTATCCAACTTCATATCAAATGAAATAGCATTACATTCTCCAATAATATCACTAACTGCTTTCACCATACTACTTGCGGTAGTTTCCCCATGCATTGTAACTATGATATTAAAGTTATTCATTATTTTATTTTGCTCATCTTGTTTAGCTTGTACTATAAATAATGTAATATATGCTACAGTTTCTATAGATAAAAATAAATCAAATTCATTCTCAATTATTCCAACTATTTTCAAGGCTGTCCTAAATTCACTTCTATTATTTCTTCTAATTTGATTTAAGTCTATATTGTTTGTAGAATTATTTTTATCTAATACATTTTTTATGTATATTGCCATTGACCTAAATATTGATTCATTTATATTTATTTCTTCATCTTCCTTAATAATTTGTCTTATTACTTTACACATATTTTTAAACTTAACATCATTAAATAATGAGTTATCTGCTATATTCATTTCTACAGACTCATTAAGATTGGAATTTACTGTATTAATAATGTTCATATTATAGTTAATAATTTCTTCTTCCCCAAATGGTGTAAATAAAAAGAATTCTATTCCATGTGTTATAACTTCATCTGCTTTAATAGACTTATCTCTATAATCATCATTCACTTCATTTATCGACTTATCAAAGTATTTTTTCTCTATATAAATTGGTTCTTTATTGTTTATTTTATATCTTAAGTATCCATTTGCAACAGCTAACTTTATATCATTTTGAAGTTGACCTACATTATTTTTACAATCATAAAGTAGTAATGATTTAATTATTTCCCTATGTACTTTTATAGAAATAGAAATACTTTTTGATTCTTGCTTAAAAAAATTTTTAACTAATTCCAGTCTTTCAATCATGGTTCTATTTCTCAATGAAGGTATTTCTATTTTCATAGGTATTCTTCTATTAAATGTATCTAACAGTGTTGATGTTGGATTTTCTGTAGTAGCACATATTATTAATACCTCGGACTCTCTTTCCTTAGTTGCATCTCCTAACCTTTTAAATGTTCCCTTATCTATAAAAGTAAACAACATCTCTTGACCTTCTGCTGGTAATCTATGAATTTCATCTAAAAATAATATCCCTCCATTTGCAATTTCTAAAAGTCCCTTTCTTGAAGATTCTGCTCCTGTGTAAGCACCTTGTTCCACTCCAAAAACATGTCCCATAAGTAATTGTGGGTTATTTGCATAATCTGCACAGTTAAATGTAATAAAGGGGGCTTTATCTTCTCTAATTCCACTATCTATAGAATAATCATACATGTACCTAGCAATCATACTTTTTCCTACTCCTGTTTCTCCATAGATAATGGTATGGAGTCCATTTGTAGGATAGAGCATTGCAACTTTACATTTTTCTATTATAGGTCTTAAACTTTGCGTTTTACCTATTAAGGTTTCAAAACTATCTTTTTTTATTTTAGTTTCTATTTTTATTTCTTTTTCTATATCAAGCAACTCTTCTTCATTAATACTAACATTTGCAGGAACATAATATACTGGTTTTCCTTTTATCTTTGTAACCATACCTTCATTGAACAATTGGTTCAAATATGTACTTATATTGTTTCTTGCAATTCCAGTTTTTTCTGATAATCGATTAGCTGTAATTCCTTTCCCATTTTCCCTATATAATGCCTTTAAAACTTCCATTACTTTATCTTTTTTATATATCATTACAACCTCCCTCCACATTTGTAATCTCTTATTAATCTATTCTTAAATTTTATTTTATCTTATGAATAATATATTTTTGTTGTTTTTAATTTTATTATATTTGAAAAACGGGAATAAAAAAACCTATTTTGGGAATGGTTTTAAAATTTATCCAAAAACAGGCTTTTAATTCACAGTTAAAACAACTAGTCATTACTTAAAGTGACTTTATACTAAACAACTTTTAAATTTTCTTGATATTTATTTATCTCTGATTTAGAAGAATATACAAAATGACCATCTGAAACTTCAATCCAACTCAATGACTTCTCATTTAAACAGTCACATACATTAGAATTATACTCTACTCTATTTCTTGACTTAGCATATTTAGGGTCAGGAATAGGAATCGCAGAAAGTAAAGATTTTGTATATGGATGAATAGGATTATTATATAATTCATTTGAACTTGCTAATTCTACTAATTTTCCATTATACATAACTCCTATACGGTCACTAATATGTCTCACCATAGATAAATCATGAGCTATAAATAAACAAGTTAAATTCTTTTCTTGTTGTAATTTCTTAAATAAATTTACAATTTGCGCTTGTATAGATACATCTAAAGAAGCTATAGGTTCATCAGCTATTATAAATTCTGGGTCTACTGAAAGAGCTCGTGCTATGCCAATACGCTGTCTTTGTCCACCTGAAAAATCAGAAGGATACTTATTTGCATAACTTCTATCAAGTCCAACTAGATTTAACATCTCATATACTTTATTCATTCTCTCTGTTTTATTTTTACAGACACCTTGAATTTTTAGTGGTTCTGAAATTATATCTGCAATTGTCATACGTGGATTTAATGATGAAGTAGAATCTTGAAAAATAATCTGCATGCTTTTATTTACATCTTTTTTTATAAATTTATACGTTTTTTTATCTGAGATACAATTTCCTTTGTAAATTACTTCTCCACCAGTAGATTCATGTAATCTTATTATAGTTTTGCCAGTTGTGGATTTTCCTGAACCTGACTCTCCTACTAATCCAAATATCTCGCCTTTATATATATCAAAACTTATATCATCAACAGCTTTTACAGTAGTACTTTTATCCAAATGAAAATATTGTTTTAAGTTTTTTATTTCTAGTATTTTTTCTCTATTCATTAGAAATCACCCTTCCACAATTTACTCTAACTGGTATATCTACTTTAGGTGCATCTGGATGCAATAACCAAGTTGCTGCACTATGTGTATCATTAATTTTAAACATTGGTGGTTCTTTTTCATAATCTATTTTAAGAGCATTTTTATTCCTTACTGCAAATGCATCTCCTTTTGGAGGATTCAATAAGTTTGGGGGCATTCCAGGTATATTATATAAATAATCATCTTGTGAATCTAAAGTAGGTAATGAGCCTAACAAGCCCCAAGTATATGGATGCCTAGGATCATAAAATATATCTTCTACTGTTCCAATTTCTACAATCTTTCCTGCATACATGACTGCTATTCTATTAGCTATAGTTGCAACTACACCTAAATCATGAGTTATAAATATTATTGATAGACCTATCTTATCTTGTAAATCCTTTATTAGGTCAATTATTTGAGCTTGTATAGTTACATCTAGAGCTGTTGTAGGTTCATCAGCAATCAATACTTCTGGATTACAAGCAAGTGCTATAGCTATTACTATACGTTGTCTCATTCCACCAGAAAAATGATGTGGAAATTGTTTAAATCTTTTTTCTGGATTATCTATTCCAACCAATTCAATAAGTTCCAAAGCCCTTTTTTTAGCCTCACTTTTACTTATACCTTGATGAATCACTATAGTTTCTGATATTTGCTTTCCTATTGATATAGTTGGATTAAGAGATGTCATAGGGTCTTGAAATATCATTGATATATTCTTCCCTCTGATAGACTCCATCTCTTTTTCAGAGTTTTTAACCAAGTCATTTGATTTAAATAAAATTTCTCCATTTTTAATATATCCATTATATGGGAGTATCCTCATCAAACTCTTACATAATACTGATTTCCCACAACCAGATTCTCCAACTATAGCAAGTGTTTCACCTTTTTTTATATTAAAAGATACATTTCTTACAGCCTGCACTTCTCCTTCTTCTACTTTAAAACTTACAGATAGATTATTAACCTCCAATAAATGTTCCAAAAACCATCAACCCCTATGCTATTCAAACCCTAGGGATGTATTTATATCCCTAAGGTTTCTAATTAATTTAAATGTTATTCAATTGTCCAATCAGCTATGTTCCAGAATATACCTACACCATGATGACCTAGAACTGTATCAGGTGTTAGCCCTTTGATATTTGGTTTTCCAACATAGATTGCATCTATATAAGCAATAAATGTGTAAGGCATATCTTTAGTCATTTCTTCTTGGAATTGTTTATATAATTTTAATTTTTCATCTTTATTTTCTGTCTCTCTTGCTTTTTGAAGTATTTTATCTATGGCAGGATTAGAGTAAGCACTGTAATTTGCACCTTTATCTGTTCCAAACACTTTATATGTGTGGTCATCTGGGTCAAATGGACTTCCCCAACCGATTAAATGAGCATCTTGATTAGCCCAATCTGTTTCAGTTACAACCACAGCTTTAGCATCCACGCCTATTTCTTTTAACTGTTGTGCACATATTTTAGCCATATCAACTCTAACTTGGTCACTCTCACCTGCTGTTATTTCAAAAGCTAGTTTAGTACCTTCTTTTTCATAAATTCCATCAGAACCTAACTTCCATCCTAGCTTTTCAATTTCTTGTTTAGCTTTTTCTGGATTATATTCAAACTTTTCTATATCAGGGTTGTTATATGGTCCCATTTGTAAAGGTGAATACGCTGGCACACCATGCCCTAATAACACACTATCAACTATTGCTTTTCTATCTATTGCATAACTTAAAGCATTTGGTAATCCTTTAGTTTTTTCATCTTTAAAGAACTTAGAGTTAAAATTGTACAATATACCTCTATAGTCTGCTGTTTTCATTATATTTACTTTAAAGTTCTTTTCATCTTTTTCAAAGTTAGACATGTCTTTAGGAGTTACTTGAGCTAAGTCTAATTCTCCTGATTTCAATTGCATTGCTTTAGCCTTATCATCTGGAACGATTTTAAATACTACTTTATCTAAACCTGGCTCTTTTACAAAATAATCACTATTTTTAACAAGTGTTATACTTTGACCTTTATCCCATTTTTCAAGTTTAAATGGTCCAGTTCCTATTGGTTTTTGATTAAATTCATCAGTAGTTATATCTTTACCTTCTAATGCATGTTTTGGTAATATTCCTACTGTCAAATAATCAAGCATTGCTGTATTTGGAGCTTTTAAAGTAATTTTTATAGTAGTATCATTAACTACATCAATTTTTGTTATATCTTCATAATTTGATGCTATTTCAGAAGCATTGTCTGGCTTCATTATAGTTTCTATTGTAAACTTAACATCATTTGCTGTAAATTTCTCTCCATCATGCCACTTAACATCATCTCTTAAATTAAAAGTATATGTATTTGTTGCCTCATCAAATTTCCAGTCCTTTGCTAGACAAGGAACTACTTTATTGTTTTCATCATGAGCTGTTAATCCATTAAATATTAATGAATTTATTTCTCCATGTTCATATAGTGCAGGATTTATACTTGTATAGTCATTACTTCCATAAACAAGTACCTTTCCATCTTTAGATGTATCTGCTTTTTTATCTTTGTCTCCTCCACTAGAACAACCTGCCATTAGACTAAGTATCATTACTAAACTTAAAACTTTTAACTTCTTTAATTTCATGATGCTCCCCCTTTTGCTTTTTATAAAGTATTTTTCAAAGCTTTGACCCCATTTATTTAAATAGATATTTCAAATACCTCAGTATTTGTTTATTTAGTGCTCAAATGCTGATTTATAAATTACTAGATTTTTTATTATTATTTTTTCTTATATAATTCCCTATATTAGTTATACACACTAATGTAGTAACCAAAAATATACCTGGAATAAGTATAATCCACCATCTATTTGAAAGTAGTGCTTCTTCTGATAAAGATAACATACTTCCCCAAGAAACAATTTCTATTGGAAGACCTATACCTAAAAAACTAAGTGTTGATTCAGTCCCAATAGCTGCACCTATGTTTGTTACAACCATAAACATTATCGATGCTACAAAGTTTGGAAGTAAGTGCTGTTTTAATGTATAGAAGAATCCTCCTCCCATACTTTTAGCTGCTAGTATATATTCGCTATTTCTTATTTGTCTAACCTCTGTTCTTACAATCTTAGATATATTCATCCAGCTCGTTATACCTATTACTATAGACATAGATATTGGATTTGAGTTTCCAAGTATAGCCTGTACAAATATTATGATTAATATTGAAGGTATACTAAGTATAATCTCTGTAAATCTCATCATTGCATCATCTACAAGTTCGGACGCTAAACCACTTAGACTGCCATAAATAATTCCTATAGCAGTTGATATTATGGTAGAAAACAATCCTATAAATAAAGATATTTTTCCTCCATACCATATCATAGAATATATATCTCTACCCATTGAGTCTGTTCCAAATAAAAAAGTTTTATTTGGAGCTAAGTTAGAACTTACTAAATCCATGTATGTTGGTTCATGTGTCATTATGAAAGATGAAAATACACTTCCAATAACTATAATTGACAAAATTATAATTGATATATATGGTAATTCTTTAATTTTTTCAAATAAGGTTTTCCTTTTTTCTATATGTTCATCTTCTTCTACTAAAATATAATTTTCTCCTACAATTTCAAAATCACTACATTGTGGCTTCATTAGCATCACCTCTATCATATTTCATTCTAGGGTCTATTTTATTGTTTATAATTTGAGCTAACATATTACCAAATACTACTAAAGCCCCTGTTATTAAACATAAAACTAATAACATATTATAATCATGATACTTTGCACTTTCAAAACAAAGAGTTCCTAACCCTGGGTAAGAAAAAACTTTTTCAACTACATAAGTTCCTCCCAATATGTGAGGTATTGAAATGGCCATTATACTGATATACGATGGCATTATATTTCTCAGGCAATGCTTAAAAACAATGGTTCTATTATTTAAACCTTTTGCCTTACATAACAGTACATAATCTTCTCTTATTTCTTCTAGCAATTTATTCCTTATCATATATGTGTAATACCATAAATGACTTAATATAAGTACTGTAAGAGGTAAGATTAGATGTGATATCCTACTTAATATGTTGCTTTCTTCTCCCATTGCATAAGCACCACTGCTTGGAAGTACACTTAAGTTTATACTAAATATAAGTATAAGTACTAAAGCAACCCAAAATGATGGAATACAGTTGGTTATTGTTCCTAGCTTACATATAATTCTATCAATGAGCTTATCTTCATGTAGTGTACAAAATATTCCTAACAATAAGGCTAGAACAAAGGTAAGTATATACCCTGAACCACCTAATATTATGGTATTTATATAGACATCATTTATAACAGAAGTAACATTTTGTTTATATTTAAATGAAATTCCAAATTCTCCTTTTGACGCATCCGAAATCCATTTTATATATTGGCTATATATTGGTTCATCCAAACCAAGTTTTTTCATAGCATTTTCTTTTTCCTGAATGCTCATTCTTTCTACACCATCTCCATAGTAAGATATTAATGGGTCTCCTGGAGCAAGTCTTGCCATGTAAAAAACAACAAAAGATAATAAAAACATTACTAAAATAAACTGCAACAACTTTTTAAGTATATCCTTTAACAAACCCCTATTCCCCCTTTGTTGCAATAAAAAAAACCACATAAAAGTAAACGTCAAGTAACGTTAAAACCTTCGTGGTTCTATTATCATTAAACTAATTAAATTTTCAATATTTATCTATGAATTAATTTTAGCATCATTTATTAACTGTGTAAACAAACTTTTTAAAAATTGTTAAAATTTCATCAAATTGTTTTATTTATACCTAAAATAAAATTTTTATGCTCTATTTTCTAGCGTTTATTATGAAATTATAAATTTTTAGGTTGACTATATTGATAAATTATATTATATTAGTTTCTATGCGAACCATTTAAGAGGTGATTTTATTGAAAACTAATTATGATTGTTTTAGAATAGCTATGCTTTTAAAAGAACTCTATTCTAAAACTATGTACACAGTAGAAGAAAATTTTAAAGAAAATGGATTAACACATCAACAGATTATAGTTATAAAGCTGATAGCTCATAATCAAGAACTTACAATATCACAATTATGTGATGAAATGTCTCTAGCTAAAGGTACAGTTTCAGGTATAATCAGCAGACTAGAACATATTGGCTATATAGAAAAATTCAAAAAATCTGAGGATAAAAGAAATACATATGTTAAGTTCACGAAGACAGGGCTTGAATTTGCAACAAACTTTAAAACTAAAATGCAAGAAAGTTTTAATGATATATTTAAAAACTGTGATGAACAAGAATTAAATGACTTAGTAAAAAATCTTAGAAATATATTAACAAAGATAAAGGAGAGATAATTATGAATTCTAAATTAATACTTGCAATAGTATTTATAACATCAGCATTAATTTTCTACACTATAGGTGTATTTGGAGAAAGAAAGGCTAAAATTTTAAAGAAGAAACATGTAATCATATTTTGGCTTGGTTTGATATTTGATACATTAGGAACCTTTACCATGAGTAACATAGCTAATAGTAACACATTCTATGTAAAATCCGCTTTATCTCAAAGCCTTCATAGTATAACAGGTCTTCTTGCAATCGTGCTTATGCTATTTCATGCAGGTTGGGCTACTTTTGTTCTATACAAAGATGATGAAGAAAAGAAAAAATTCTTCCACAAGTTTAGTATAGTCGTGTGGGCTATATGGTTAATTCCATACTTTATAGGTATGTTTATTGGCATGGCTGGATAATGGATGTATAGTAGAATATTAAAAAAAAGTGTGTAAGAAATTAAATATACACTTACACACTTTTTATACATCACTTTTTAAATAACTTTTCAAATTGATTTATGTACACTTATATATAAAATCTATTTATTAAACACCTAATACTTGAGTTACTCCTGGAACTTCACTAACTAAAACATTTTCAATAATAGCTTTTATTGTCATAGTTGCTCCTGGACATCCACTACATGCACCTTGTAGTTTAACTAAAACTACTCCATTTTCATTTACATCTATAAGCTCTACATCCCCACCATCTCTTTGTAATACTGGTTTTATCTTTTCTTCAAGTACTTTTTCAATTTTTTCTCTCATAATTATTCCCCCCAGAAATATTTTATTATCAAGATTATACCAATGGTTTAAATTTTTGTCCATCCAATGATTTATCAAATTCTATTTTTGCTTCATCAATAATTTCAGTATTCATAAATACATCATAAGCACTACAAGCCAACACTTTAGCTGAATTTATCATAGCAGAAAATCCCATACTTGAACCTGCTGACGAACATGACTGCCATGTATGACTTGCAATTCCAACAGGCCATGCTGCCATTGCAAACTGAGCCACTGGTATAACATAACTTACATCTCCAACATCAGTAGAACCTGCTAGCCCTTTATCTTTATCTCCATCAGCTATCCTCTGATGTATATAACTATCTACAATAGATTTATCATTTTGGAATGATGTTGCTACACCCAGTCTTTCCTCTCTAGTAAGAGTATCGCATAATTTTTTTGCAAATTCTTCTTCTTCAGGAGTAGCTTTAGGACAACCAACAAAAACCATATTATTGTAAACTAAATCAGTCAGACATTGATTTGGTATATAATCATATATTCCATCTGTAACTGTATACTCCATTTCAGTTTCTGTCATCATAGCTGCTCCTTGTGCTACTTTTACTAATCTATCAAGAACATGCTCTGCATCCTTTGCTTTTTTACCTCTAATAAAATACCAGCTTTCCGCAAAACCAGGAACTACATTAGGTCTTCCACCACCATTAGTTATAACATAGTGCATTCTTATAGAGTCAATCACATGCTCTCTCAAATAATTTGCTCCAACATTCATAATTTCAACAGCATCAAGTGCACTTCTACCATTATGTGGAGCTTGTGCTGCATGTGCTGTTATTCCTTTAAACTTGAATTTAATAGATAAGTTTGCTAGACTTCCACCTCGCCAAGGTGCATTTATATCAAAAGGATGCCATGTAAATGCACAATCTACATCATCAAAACATCCATTTACACACATGAAAGTCTTTCCTCCCCCTTCTTCTTCGGCAGGACAACCAAAATATTTTATTGTTCCATTAAACTTATTTTCTTCTATTAATTTTTTTATAGAAACAACAGCTCCTACCCCTGCTACACCTAATAGATTATGACCACATCCATGACCTGCTTCACCTTCTACCAAGGGATTTCTTTCTGTACTTACAGATTGTGATAACTCTGGTAAAGCATCATATTCTCCAAGTATTCCAATCACTGGCTTACCTTTTCCAAAACTCGCTATAAATCCAGTAGGTAAATTTTCTACTTCTTCAATTTCAAACCCCTTTGATTTTAGGTATTCTTTTTGAATGTTACTTGCATACTTTTCTTCAAAAGCTAGTTCTGGATTTTCCCATATTTTTTTAGACAAATCTATTAGCTCTTCTCTTATTTCTTCAATGTTATTTATGATATACTCTTTCATAATTCCCTCCAGATATATGTATTTTGATATACTTTACAGATTATATTATATACTAACATTCTATTTATTCATAATTTTTTGTTAATTAATTTGTTTCATATATTCTTCTATAGAATGTATCTTACTTTCATTTTGTTTCTTCATAAAATCAATATATTCAATCTTCCATGATGTAGTTTCAGATTTCTTACTTACTAAAAACTCTAATAAATTGATTTCTTTCATTCTTATATCTTCATAAAATACAACACTACCCAATATTGCCAATTCCAATTCGCTTAATTCTGAAAATAGCATTAAATACTCTTCTTCAAATAAGCATTCAGCTTCTAGGATATCAATAAAATCTTTTTTTGCATTAATATTTTCCTTTATTATCTTTATTTTTTCAACTATAGATGTACTATCTAATATTTTATTGAATACCTCTCTAAATAATTCATCATCTAATTTACTTTCATCATCAATAATATAATTCTCTAAAGACTCATTTTTACTACTACTTACAGTTATCATACCTTTAAAAATATCATCCCTTATTG
Source organism: Clostridioides sp. GD02377 (assembly GCF_045899875.1). NCBI lineage: Bacteria > Bacillati > Bacillota > Clostridia > Peptostreptococcales > Peptostreptococcaceae > Clostridioides > Clostridioides sp. GD02377. The sequence continues at coordinate 25,992 of NZ_JBJODA010000028.1, read as the reverse complement.
ACCCCAGCACAGATTCAATAAATATATTTTCATATCTTTTAATATATCTTATCATTGCTTCATCTTCTATGTTTAATCTTTTTATCAGCACTTCAATTGCTTTCATAAGTAATGATGTTATCTTTTTATTTTTCCTAATTTCTCTATTAATTTCTTCAAAATCATTATAATTTAAATTATTATCCACCTGAATCAATTCAATTATATTATTTTCTTCATAATCTATAACTTCATCTTCAACATTATTATTGTACATGCTTTTAAATTGTCTTTCTAAAAACTCATATTCATATTCTGAAATCTCTAAATTAGTTGGTTCATTGCCTAAAATCGTAGAAAAAATACAATTGTTTATAATAAGTTCAAATAAATTTGTAAGTATAACATCACAATCTATTTTATAAGTCACTCCATAATCATAAAATAATTTTTCTCTATCTTTCTTCTTAAATAAATTACAAAACCTATTTTCTATGTCTATACTCTCGATATAATTCTTTACATAATAGATACCTTGAACATCCATATCGTCTAATGCCAATGGATAATCTATACTCACTGGAACGTCATGAGCTTCAAATTTTATAACATAATTTTTAAAGAAACTTGATAATTCTACCAAAGTATCATTATAGGCTATTGAGTTGGTATCTAACTTTCTATTTATCATTAATTCATAAAAACTCTCTAACTCAATTAAATCATTTTCTAATATTTTGATACCTTCTATATACATATTTTTTATATTTTTAGCAGTCAGCTCTACAATTCTCTTTTCTAAATTTTCTAGCTTATTTATATATGCATCAATAGCATACCATAATGAAATCAACAACTTTTCGGCAACTTCTGTCCTTACTGATGTACTTTGACCATTTGTATATTTTTTAATCAAATCTATGAGTATTAGAGATATTTCTTGCTGTATGCTATATACTTCTCTTTCGTCTATTAATTTACAATCTAGACATTCCTTAAGCAAAGATATTGAATATTGATTTTTTATTAAATTTTTTTCATTTATATTAATATTGCTTAGATTATTTGACATAGCTACTCTCTCCTATCATAGATTAAACTTCTCCAAACTTAAACTTTTTTGCAAATTCATCTGCTTCTCCTCTTACATTATCTAGATTTCCTGAAAATTTTTCATAAAGTTCATCTAGTAGTTCTATAATTTCATTATCACATATCTTATCATCAGTTTCATTTTTTAAATAATAAAAAATTTCTTGCATATCATTAATAGTTTCTAAATAATCGTTTATATTTGTAAACTGTGATTTGTATATGTTTTCTATTAATTGTTTTGTAGTTTTTATATCTAACTCTATTCTGCCATATCCCTTTAAAGTATAATTTCTTGAAGTTATTATATCTTTTACATCAGATTCTGAAAGTGCTAAACCATACGCCTTAGATTCTTCATTAGTTTCAAGCAATTCATTCCTTTCTATCTCTTTTAAGCCTTGGTGCATAGAACTCAAAATAATAGGTGATATCATTTAAAATTCTCCTTTTTTTATTTTTCTATTGACTTTTTCGTGTTTTTATGTTATACTTAAATCAGTATAAATTATTTCATTCACTACTTATAATAGTATTATTATAAGTAGTTTTTGTCAATTCAAAATTAACATCTCAATCAAATTTTTCAAAAAAAATACCATCACTCAGATATATAATTTTCTATAACTACCTTTTTACAGTTATTTATAATTAAACTCTAAGCAATGATATCTTTATTAATTTATTTATCTTTTTTAGCTCTACTTCTACTTTTCTTTACATTTGAACAATTTCTACAAGAAGGTGAACAATATTGAGATTTGGAATTTGTAGGAATATAAATTTTACCACAATACTTACATTTATTTAAAGAAGGAGGCTCACTTGTAATTGCAAACGCATATATAGTCTCAATTGCAGTCTTCAAAGAATCAAATTCCCACGCAATAGTTGGTTTATCCAATTGACTTATGGAAAAACCTATCTTTTGAGGATTAAACCCTCCAGACATGATAGTAACACTTTCAGTTAATAGATTGGATGTGTTTTTATATACACAAACTTGATTAAAGTGTCTACACATATCCTTAGCAAAACTTACAATCCAGTCTAATTGTTCAGTATAAAACTTTGAAAATACTAAATCTAAAATTAATGGTCTCTTTCCAAAAAACTTAGGTGACTCTTCTCTTTTTGATACATCTATACCTCTTCTGTATTTCTTAAAATACACATCATCATCACTTGCAAATGGTATAAACATATTTACATATTCATCAGTACTCAATATATTATCCTTTGTAATATAATTCTTTTCAATCATTAGTACTCTTTCTTCTCCAACTATGTCTCTATTATATACACTTGAATAAATTAATCCCAACAATCCATATTTCTTTACAAATTCAAGTACTTCTTTTTTTAATCTCATTTCTTTTGTCTCTTTTGGTATGTCTTGCAATGCTTCTTGTCCTATACAAATTATATCTACTATTATGTCATCTGCGACATCAAACGGATTATACATAGTAAATATAGCATCTTCAGTTGGAGCTATGTATAATTCATCTTCTTCAGTAATTTTATATTCATAATCACTATATTTAATCCAGTCACTTGCAAAATTTCCTATTAATTCTATTTTTTTATTCATAATAAGTGTGCCTCCTCTCAATGTAATACTTAATTATAATTTACTATTACATTCTAAGTTTATTCTATAATTTTTACTATGTCAACTATTCTTTTATATTTATATAATATAAAATATATACTAAACTTATCAGGCTAAAATACTTTGTTTATATCAATTAACTTATAATTAAATTTATAAAAACTATTTACATCTGAAATCAATCTCTTTATAATTAACATGTAATATATTTTTATATTTACATATTACAAACAAATTATGAAAAGAGGAATCTAAAATATGGATAGAAAACGTGAATTAAAACAACTATATAAAGAAATGAAATTTGACACTGGAGTATTTATAATAAAAAGCGATATTACCAAGAAGATTTACCTAGGAAAGAGCAATGACATAAAAAGCAAATTTAACTCCCTCAAATTTCAGCTTAGTGCTGGGTCTTGTATGATAAAAGATTTAAATAACGATTGGAAAAAACATGGAGAAAAAGCTTTTACATTCGAAATCTTAGAACTTATAAAACATGATGATAATAAAACTGAAAAAGACTACTTAGAAGAACTAGATATTTTAGAGATGGTTTGGTTGGAAAAGTTAAAGGAAGATAATTCTTATGAAATTTATTCTATATAAAAACTATGTGATATAAGTAAAGAAACGCATTTCTTTTAAACAAAATGCGTTTCTTAAATACACTATACCACTATAAATAATATACTAATTTTGTAATATATATTCACTTTACTGATAACATTATATTACTTTTTTACAGCATTCAGACACTGTTCTATAATATTATTATCGCTTATGCCTATTGCGGTTACTTTATTAGCTCCCTTTAATACACTCTTATCACTTTTATTTGAAACCAATACAACAGGAACATTTTTTGCAAGTGGTGATGCAACTAGTGTATAAACCAAATCATCTCCACTTGTTACATAAAATTCTTTTGCTCCATTATAGAACTTTTCAATTACATTTTTATTAGTTTGATATCTATCAACACCACCAATTCTAGTTGCTCTATATCTATTCACTATGTAATCGCTTAATGTAGACTCTCCTCCAATAGCATACACTGGAACAGGAGAAACACCAAATAATGGGTCTAAATCTGTATCTTCTTCTGCTGAAGCTATATCTTTTGTCAATATTATAGGAGAACCATCTCTATACGCAACAGATGCAACATTCACTGCATCAGCTTCATCTTTAAATCCATTTACTAAAAACATCTTATCACTACTCTTGATTTTTTCTATTTCACCTGCAATTTTATAACTTGTATCTACTCTATCTACTCCATCAATTCTTATAACTTGCATTCTTCTCATAAGTAACATTTTTTCTACATCTTTACTTATAGTATTCTCTCCACCTATTACATATATCTTAGTAACTCTATTTAATCTTTGCAATGTTGCCTCTGGTATATCATTCTTGTTAGTTAATAAAATGGCTGCATTGTTTACTCCTGCAAGACCGCTAGCAGCGATACCATCTACCATAGTAGAATCAGAGTTAATTAAAACTGCTGTTGTAAAATCTTGCTTATCTGAAATAAGCCCAGCTGTCTCATATTTATCTACCCCTTGAATATTTTCAATCTTATCTAGCGCATTTATTGATACTGGAAAACTAGCACTTAACAATAATGCTGAAATACCTAACGCTAATATCTTTTTACTAAACCTCATAAATTACCTCCCTAAAACAAATATAGTTAGTACTAGTATAATATAAAATCACCTAAAAATAGTATAAAAATAGTTACATTTTTTATAAATTAAATAATATTAAATCAAACACATTTCATCCATTAAAATAACTTCATTCATCCTATATACTAAACCATCCCAAGTTTTTTTCGACATATCTATAGATGCTCTCTCATTTGAGTCATTTAACAAAGATTGTATTTTAGTATCTATAGAATTATACAGATTATTCTCAAATATATACAACTCTTCCTCTTTTGGTATACCTTCATTCTGTATAAAAGGTAGAGGAACATACTCTATCTTTCCAGAGTTATTAATCTCGCTTCCAATCCATTCTTTAACACCAAGAATATCAGTAGTAATCACATCTGTACCACAAGATAAAGCTTCTAAAACAACAACTGGTAATCCTTCATAAAACGATGGCAACACAAATATCTGTGACCTATTAAATAGTTCAGCTAAGTCTATCTGCTCCAATTTTCCTAGAAAATTCATCTTGAATGGAGACTTGCTTGCAAGTTTAACTATCTCATTATATGATTCGATATCACTTCCAGTACCTGCAAAATTAACTTCTATTAAATCTTCATGATATTTTAATTTAGATATCGCTTTTATAAATGGAATTAGTCCCTTTGATTTGCATATCTTACCTGCAAATACTATTTTCATTTTATCATCTTTTCTTTTATAGTGTTTGTTATAAAATATATCATCATTATAACCACTACCAATTACAACTACTTTACTTTCACTTATGCCAAAAGTCCTTATAATATCATATTTTTGATTTTCATGAAGAGCAAATATTAAGTCCAGTTTCCTAATATTTGATATTATATATTCTTTTTCTAAATCAATAGTATTTAATTGTCGTAAACAGGTTCCATGACAGATAGACATTACTTTTATATCTTTTACAATCTCTCTAACAAATGCAGTTAAGAGATATAAATGGTGGCATATTATAATATCTGGCTTAAAATCATTCATAACCCTATCTATATTCACTTTAAATTGATGTTTTAATCTGTTTATCATCTCTATATTTAAATCTCTATATCTTGTACTTTCATATGGCATAGAGTCACTCATGCCTACAACAGGAAAATTTAATTCTCCGCAATTATATTTTACTGGATAAAAGCTTACATCATCTGGAAAACAATTTACATCATCATTCACATCTATCCCTGCAATTACAGCTTGCCTGTAACCTACCTTTTCAAAACCTTTTATCATGCCAGATAAGTATATACCACTACCTGTGCTATTTGGTTTTTGTGTTATTATATGAAGAATTTTCATTTTTTATCTACCTCCCTTCTAAAATTAAATAGTTTCATAAAGTTTAATCATTATATATATCTAAATATAAGCAAGACGAATCATCTTTTACTTTAAATCGTGGAACTTTAACTGCTTTATAATCGTTATCCTCAAAATCTCTTACCTTATTGTGTATATATCCTATACCAAATTTTTCTGCTATACGTATTAATTCTTCTTCTTTTATGAGATTATATCTATCACATGCACTTGTAAAACCATCACTTGTCAACATCAATTGAAAATCTTTTTTTATTTCAAGGTATCCATATATAGAATTTTTTACAGCTTCCTCATCAAAATCCAATATCCAATATCCATCTTTTGTATTTTTCTTCAATCGATTGCTTACTATTGTATCCATAACACTAGCTTTAATCTCATCAAATGTCATTTCTTCCAAGTTAGGAAGTTTACTCATCTCATCAAATACGATATTATCAAACTTACAAATACTTCTATCCTTTATAACTTTTGAATCACCATTTTTAATGAACAATGCACAATCTCCTAATAAAAAATACTCTACCTTATTTTCATGGAATTTTACGATAGCTATAGAACTCGATGGCAAATCTAATTTTTCTACCTTTATCCCATTTAATCTTAGCTCATACTCTTTTTTTACCTCTATTATTCCACTATTAACAATGCTCTTTAATGATTCTTCTCTGCTTATGTTTTTATATAGGTACCTATTCCACCACTGAACATACCATCTCGCATCACTTTCATTCGATATTAAGTTTTTTCCATTAAGTCCTGTAGCACCATCTAAAACCCATGCACCAAATGGATTTATGCCAACCACATCTTCATTAAATTTAGCTGTTCCTTGACTACATAATAGGCTATAGTCTCTTATATTTAAAGCCATATCAACCTCCAAATTGAATATCTAAAAATAAAGTTCTATTTAAAATTATACAGTAAATAAAAAAATCTACAACAAAACTTGTTGTAGATTTTAATTTAATCTATATTTGCTTTATATTTTAATGATGGAATAATCTATTTTTAGTAAAAGCCATAACTATATTATATTTATTACAAGTTAATATAACATTGTCATCACGAATAGAACCACCAGGCTGTGCTATAAAGCTTACTCCACTTCTTTTTGCTCTTTCTATATTATCTCCAAATGGGAAAAATGCATCTGAACCAAGTGCTACTCCTGTTAAAGTTTTAAGCCATGCTCTTTTTCCTTCTCCAGTTAAAGGCTCTGGTTTTTCTTCAAATAAAGTTTGCCATATACCATCAGCAAGCACATCCATATAATCATCAGAAAGATATACATCGATAGTATTGTCTCTATCTGGACGACCTATGTTCTTTTTAAATTTTAAATTTAATACTTTAGGATGTTGACGAAGATACCAAATATCAGCTTTATTGCCCGCAAGTCTAGTACAATGAATACGTGATTGTTGACCTGCGCCTACCCCTATTACTTGTCCATCTTTAGCATAACAAACAGAATTTGATTGTGTATATTTAAGTGTTATTAAAGCTATAATTAAATCACGTTTTGCACTATCTGTAAAAATTTTGTTATCAGTTGGAATGTCTTTTAATAGGTCTTCATTTATTAATATTTCGTTTCTACCTTGTTCAAAAGTAATTCCATAAACATCCTTTGTCTCAATAGGCTCAGGAGTATAATTTTCATCTATTTTTACAATATTATAGTTTCCTTTACGTTTTCCTTTTAATATCTCAAGAGCTTCGTCTGTATACCCTGGAGCTATAACACCATCAGAAACTTCTCTTGCTATAATAGTTGCAGTTTCTTTATCACATATATCTGAAAGTGCTATAAAATCACCATAAGAAGACATTCTATCTGCTCCTCTTGCCATTGCATAAGCACAAGCTAATGGAGAAAGCTCTAAATCATCAACAAAATATATTTGCTTTAAAGTATCTGATAAAGGTACTCCTACTGCTGCACCTGCTGGACTAACATGTTTAAATGAAGTTGCTGCTGGAAGACCTGTAGCTTCTTTTAATTCCTTTACAAGTTGCCAACTATTAAATGCATCTAAAAAGTTTATGTATCCAGGCTTCCCATTTAACACTTCTATAGGAAGTTCTCCATTTTTCATATAAATCTTTGATGGTTTTTGATTTGGATTACAGCCATACTTTAGTTCTAGTTCTCTTGCCATATACTCATCCCTCTCTATAATAAATTAATCATAAATTTGATTAATTACATATTAATTAAATTATTCGTACTAATAAAATTATATGGCATATTTATCCATTAATCAACTATATTTTTTAAAACACCTATCCCTTCGACTTTACATTCAACTACATCACCATGTTTTAGATATACTTGAGGATTCATTCCCATAGCTACACCAGCTGGAGTCCCAGTTGAAATTATATCTCCTGGTTTTAAAGTCATACCTCTTGATAAGTCACTTATTACAGTAGGTATATCAAATATAAAGTATTCTGTATTAGAATTTTGTCTTACTTCTCCATTTACTACACTGCTTATATCCAATTTTAAAGGATGTTCAAATTCTTCTTTATGTACTATGCAAGGTCCCATAGATGTATGTGTATCTAAACTTTTACCTCTAAACCATTGAACATGTTTATCTTGAAGTGCTCTTTCACTTATATCATTCACTATTGTATATCCAAATATATATTCATAGGCATCTTCTTTTGATATGTTTATACCCTCTTTGCCTATAATTACTGCAAGTTCTGATTCATAATCCAACTTTTCAACCAAATCTCCATGTAAGCTTATCTTATCATCCACTCCAATTATTTTATCTGCTCTCTTAGAAAAATAAATTGGATAATCTGGCATAACTACATTTTTTATAACTCCATCTGGGATTTCGTTGACATGGTCTCTATAGTTAAGACCTAGACATATTATATCTTTTTTAGGTCTTACAATTGGAGAACATAATTTCACTTCTTCTAATTTATAACACTTAACATTTTCAAATGAATTCTTCTTTATTGTTTCTAACTCTTCTGTAGATACATTTTCAATAAAATCATTCATATCCATATAGATTCTACTTAACCCTAAACTATTTATTTCATATATACTATTTGTTTCTGAATTAAATACACCTATTTTTTCTTCATTACTACTACAAAAAGTCACAAATTTCATTTTTATTCCTCCATTCAATAAGTTGATTAATATTATTTTATTTTTATCAGTTTATATAAATTGTAATAGATAATATTTATATGTCAATATATATTTATGTATTTTAAAAATATTCAAATAATTTCATGAGATTTATTAAATATTTTTACACAATTTCTCTATAAAAGAAACATAAAATAAGGTTGATTTAAAATTAATTTTAAATCAACCTTATAAAACATCCACTCTATTTAATTAAATTATCTGTCTAATAAATATAGCAAATAGACTTCTCAATAGTACACAAAGACCTACATCTTTGAATCTTGATTTAACAATCCCAAGTATAATACCAAAAACGGTACCTATCATAATTTTTGAGATAATTACTTCAAATGTATAACTAGAATTATTATACAAAATTATATAATTTCTTATAACGTCCATATATCCTATATTATAAATCCCTGATAATATAGATGTTATGCATATAATTTTACTCTTTGACCTTATAAAATTACTTAGATAGTTCCACAGATACTCTCTAAAAAACAACTCTTCAAATACAGGAACTATCAATACAGACAAAATCATCATAGTTATGTTAAAGAATAAATAGCCTTCTCTGCAATAGGTTGATACTATTGCTAAAGATAAAACTACTATAAAAAATATTAGCTTAAATTTTTTAATAAGTAGATTATTTTTATTTTCTTTAAAAGCTTCTGTGATTTTTCTATTTCTTATTTTGTTATACAAAGAATTATCATTTAAAAATAGAATTAATGATAAACCAACTAATGTAAAAGAAATTAAGTTTATAATATTAAAATTTTCAAGAGTAAATTCAAATTGACTTAGAAGTACATAATTCAAAATCATCCTCAATATTTGAACTATAAACATCAATAAAATAGAATCTATTATACATTTTTTATAACTATACTTCATCCCAATTTAAATCACCCCATGTATATGCTAATCGTAAAGTCCATTTAATACTCTACTTACAGTTGCTTTACTCCAACTTGTTTCATTTGAAATTTCTTTATAACTTAAGCCATCTCTTCTTAAATTCTTTATATTGTTTATATCATCATCAGTAATTTGCTTTTCTTTTGGCTTAAGACTATTTTTGTAACTTCTTAGTCTATCCAATTCAGATTTCAAACTTTCTACCTCAAACTGTTTTTTTTGAAGTTTACTCTCATAAGAATCTCTCATTTCATTAAATTCTTTAATGTAGTTTACTTTCCAGTCCTCATCAATTTTTGTTTTAAATATACCCATATTTTAACCTCCTTAGATTTTGTTACTCAAGTTATGTATCGATTATAAACATTAATTTCTATATTTATCTCTAAAATCCTTGTACATAACCACTAGATAAGTTAGTAAAATTCAGATATATTTTTACAATTTTAAGTATATATTAACAATATCAAAAAATATAATGTCTTAATACAACACATTATACATTAAAACTTATTAAAATGAACCTTTTCATACTCCAAATCAGAGTCACTATATGCTTTCTTTTCTTCATCAGGATATCCTATAGAAATTATACATTCTACACTGTACTTATCAGGTACTTTAAGTTCTTCTCTAATATACTTATCAGCTTCTATATCATCATCATGCATCCTGTTTCTAACTTGTACCCAACAAGAACCTAATCCTAATTCATGAGCTTGAAGTTGTATATACGATGCAGCAATACTTGCATCCTCTATCCAAACATCATTTTTTTCTTTATCTCCAATAATTGCAATAGCTAGAGGTGCATTTTTTAAGAAAAATCCACCACCTTTAGTTCTGCATTGAGATAAGTTAATTAACTTCTCTTTATCATTTACCACTATAAATTCCCACGTTCTAAGACCTTTTGATGATGGTGCTAAAAGAGCAGCTTTTAATATTTTATCTAGTTTTTCTTTTTCTACCTCAATATTTTTATACTTTCTGATACTTCTTCTTCTCTTTAGAAGTTCTATCATCTAAACCATCCCTTTCATAATATCATACACTAAGTCTATATAACATGCCCATTGGCATTGAAAATATATCCTCTATTCCTTATTTGATAAATCCTTTTTATAATATTTTATCATAACAATAGAAAGATTTCTCCTTTCCTAAGAAACTCATTTCCCCAATTTTAATAAAGCCACACTTTGTAAGAAATGCATTCATTTTTGAATTTATTGAATATGTATCGCTTTTTAAATATGATACACTATTTTCCTCAGCTAATTTTTCTGCAAAGTCAACTAATTTAGATGCTATTCCTTTCTTTCTAAAGCTTGGATTTACGGCCATTCTATGTATTACCATAGCTTTTTTATTAGAAGACCAATTTAAATCTACATATTCCTCTGGCTCCTCATAGTTAAGACATATAAATCCAGCTACATCTCCATCTATTTCATCTACATATAAATCTTGTTTCTTAATATCTGAAACAAAGTCTTTATCTGATGGATAATTTTCATCCCATTGTGTATTATTATAATCTTTCATTTCTTCTACTGTTGCTTTTATAATTTTCATAATTTTTTCTAAATCATTCATATTAGCTTTTCTAATCATAAAAATATCTCCTTATATTAATTTGCTATCTCTTTACTTTAAACCATTCTTTTTCCACATTCTTGCTCATTTTTTCTAATACTTTAGTTGCCATTTGTTTTTCTTCTTCTGTAAAATTTTCAAAACACATCTCTATACTTCTATTTTCTTCTTCAATTATCAGCTCATAAACTTCTAAAGATTTATCAGTAGGAGTTAAATTATACCCTCTTTTGTCAAACTCATCCTGCTTTTTATCTACATATCCTGCTTTTATTAGTTTTTGTATTGCTTTGGTTGTTGTAGCCTTATCTACCTTCAACATATTTGATAATTCAACAAGGTTTATACCAGGATTTTCACAGATTCGTGTCAAAAATGTAAATTGTCCTTTTTGCAACTTTAATTCCTTGTACTTTATATCATTTATAGAATTTACAGCCCTAGATAAAGCCCCTACTTCTCTTAATATATTACTTTCTAAATGCTTAATCAAACACACCTCCAATAAATGTATTTATTTTTAGTTGAAAGTTCAACTTTATTTCAATATTACCATATATTGGTTGAAAGTTCAATTAAAAAAATAGATTTTTTAATATTATTATTTCTATTTATTAAATAATGACAAACTTAAAAGCTGTTAATCGTCTCTAAAACAATTAACAGCTCTCTTTTAATACACATTATATTTTTATTATAAACATCATCTATCCAATGTATTTACACACTTCATCTGCAAACTCTGTAGTTGAGGCTGAACCGCCTAAATCCACAGTTAATTTACTTCCATCAAGAAATACCTTTTCTAAAGCTGTTTCTATCTTTTGTGCACTTTCATACTCACCTAAGTATCTAAGCATCATTACTGATGATTGAATAAGCGCTGTTGGGTTAGCTTTATTTTGACCAGCTATTTGTGGAGCACTTCCATGAACAGCTTCAAATATAGCACAATCTTTACCAATATTTGCACTTGGAATTATACCTAGACCTCCAACAAGCCCAGCACCTAAATCAGATAGTATATCTCCATAAAGATTCGGCATTACCATTACATCATAATTTTCTGGATTCAAAACTAAGTTCATAGCTGCTGCATCTACAATCAAATCATCATACTCTACATCATGTTTTGATGCTACTTCTCTAAATACATCTAAGAACAATCCATCAGACATTTTCATTATATTTGCCTTATGTATAGCTGTAACTTTTTTTCTTTTATTATCTTTAACATAGTTACATGCGAAATCAACTATTCTTTCACTTGCACCTCTTGTTATTATCTTTATACTTTCAGCTGCGTAATCACCTATTTTATGCTCTATTCCAGCATACAAGTCTTCTGTATTTTCTCTTACAACTACTAAATCAACATCTTCATATCTTGATTTGATGCCTTTAAAACTTTTAATTGGTCTTAAATTAACATATAAATCTAATGCCTGTCTTAGAGTTACATTTACACTTCTAAATCCTTTCCCTACAGGAGTAGTGATTGGACCCTTTATAGCTATTTTGTTCTTTTTTATACTATCTATAATATATTCAGGAAGTGGAGTACCATATTCTTCAATAACTGCCTCTCCTGCATTAACTTCTTCCCATTCTATTTCTACCCCAGTAGCTTCTACTACCTTTTTCATAGCTTTCGCAACTTCTGGTCCTATTCCATCTCCTGGTATAAGTGTCACTTTATACATTAAATATTCCCTCTTTTCATACTAATTAGATTGATTTTTAGTGTAATTTAATTTTCCACCAGCTTTTAATACATCAACTTCTTTTGCTGATAATTCTGCCTTAACTTTAAAAGAAGTTCCTTTAGTTGTGTTTTTAACTTCCAAAATTCCACTATCTAAATTATCCAAAATATTTGGTATCTCAAGATTATCTAAAAGAGATAAGTTTTCATAATCTTTCTCATCACAGAACTCCATTGGAATTATACCACTATTTATTAAATTAGCTTTATGGATTCTTGCAAAGCTCTTTACTATTACCCCTTTTACACCCAAATATAATGGTGCTAAAGCTGCATGCTCTCTACTTGAACCTTGCCCATAATTATCTCCACCAACTATAAATCCACCATTATTGTCTTTTGCTCTTTGAGGAAATTCTGTATCTACAGTATTAAAACAATAGTTTGCAAGATATGGTATATTACTTCTGAAAGGAAGTAATTTAGCATTTGATGGCATTATATGGTCAGTAGTTATATTATCTTCTGTCTTTAGTATAATTTTTCCATCTATAGACTGACTTAACTCTGTATTAAGAGGGAAAGGTTTTATATTAGGACCTCTAACTACTTCTACATCACTACCTACATCAGCAGGTTTTATTATCATGCTATCATCTATTAAAAACTCATTTACATCTAAGTCTGTAAATTTAATATCAAATTCTCTTGGGTCTGTAAGTTCTCCTTTTATTGCACTTACTGCTGCCACTTCTGGGCTCACTAAGTATACTTGTGCTGATAAAGTTCCACTTCTTCCATAGAAGTTTCTATTGAAAGTTCTTAAAGACACAGAATCAGTACCTGGAGATTGCCCCATTCCTATACATGGACCACAAGAATTTTCTAATATTCTAGCTCCAGAACTTATTATATCTGCCAAAGCTCCATTTCTAGCAATCATCTCCATAACTTGTCTTGAACCTGGTGCTATTACCAAACTCACATTCTTATGTACCTTATTTCCTTTTAAGATTTGAGCTACTTTCATTAAGTCTTCATAAGAAGAATTTGTACAACTTCCTATTGCAACTTGGTCTATTTTAATTTTTCCTATGTTTTCAACTTCATCTACATTATCTGGGCTATGAGGTTTTGCAGCTAATGGTTTTAATTCATCCAAGTTTATAGTAATCTCTTCATCATAAACTGCATCTGCATCTGGTTTTAGCTCTATCCATGCATCTCCTCTTCCTTGACTTTTGAAGAATTCTAGCGTTTTTTCATCGCTTGGGAAGATTGAAGTAGTTGCTCCAAGTTCAGCTCCCATATTTGTTATTGTAGCTCTTTGTGGAACAGATAAACTTTTTACACCTTCTCCACCATACTCATAAACTTTACCTACTCCACCTTTTACAGTTTGTTTTCTCAATACCTCTAATATTATATCTTTTGAAGATACCATATTGTTTAATTTTCCAACTAGATTCACTTTACAGACTTTTGGTGCTTTTATATAGTATGCTCCTCCTGCCATGGCAAGAGCAACATCTAACCCACCAGCTCCAATTGACATCATGCCCACACCTCCAGCAGTAGGTGTGTGGCTATCAGAACCTAAAAGTGTATCTCCTGGTGTTGAAAATCTTTCTAAAAATACTTGATGGCAAATACCATTTCCTGGTTTAGAGAAATAAACTCCATATCTATCTGCCACTGTTTGTATATATTTATGGTCATCTGCATTTTCAAATCCTTGTTGTAACATATTATGGTCTACAAATGCTACACTTCTTTTAGTTTTTACTTTATCTATCCCCATAGCTTCTAATTGAAGATATGTCATTGTTCCAGTAGAATCTTGTGTCAAAGTTTGGTCTATCTTTATACCAATTGAGTTACCAGCAACAGCTTCTCCATCTACTATATGTTTTTTAATTATTTTATAAACTATATTATCTCCCATATTTTCCTCCTAAACAATTATATCTTAAATGTATGAACCTCTAACTGCTTCTTCTTCTGTTGTTTCCTTCTCATGTGCTAGTATATCACAATATAATTGAAGAATTTCTTTGTCCATTAAACTTCTTTTTAATCTTATTGATGTAGCTCTTATAGCATTTAATAGTTTGGTAGCGTTTTCTGGAGAAATATACATTTCGTATTCACTCAACTTATTTACAACTGCAGCTCTTCCTGAATGTTTACCTATTACTATTTTTCTTTCAAGATTTACTTCACTTGGGTCAAATGGCTCATAGTTATGTGGGTCTTTTAATGCTCCATCTGCATGTATACCAGATTCATGTATAAACATGTTATCTCCAACTACTGGTTTCCATGTAGGAAGAATTCTTCCTGATGCCTGTGACACATACTCACATATTCCTCTAAATTTTCTAGTATCTATGTTATTTAAATCACATTTATAAATACACTTAAGTGCCATTAAAACTTCTTCTAATGCTGCATTTCCTGCTCTTTCACCTAATCCATTTACTGTAACTCCAACATAATTTGCTCCTGCTGCTATTCCTGCAAGTGCATTTGCAGTTGCCATCCCAAAGTCATTATGTGTATGCATTTCTATGTCAAAATTAGTTCTTTCATAAAGAGTTTCTATTGTATTCTTTATAGAAAAAGGATTCATAACTCCTACTGTATCACAGTATCTAAATCTATCTGCTCCTGCTTGTTTTCCAACTTTTATAAATTCAGTTAAGAAGTCTATGTCTGCTCTTGAAGCATCTTCTCCATTTACTGAAACATATAATCCATTTTGCTTTGCAAATTCAACTGTTTTAGCCATATTTTCTAAAACCCAACCTCTAGAAGTTCTCAATTTATTTTCTATATGAATGTCAGATACTGATATTGATATAGCTACTGCATCAACGCCACAAGAAATAGATTCTTCAACATCTTTTATTACTGCTCTATTCCAAGCCATTATATCTGATTTTAAGTTTCTACTACATATGTGCTTTATTACATTTTTTTCATCTCCACCCATAGTAGGTATACCAACTTCGATTTGGTCAACACCTAGGTCACTTAACATTTCAGCAATCATTATTTTTTCTCTATTTGCAAATACAACCCCAGCTGTTTGCTCTCCGTCTCTTAAAGTAGTATCTACTATTTTTATTTCCTTTGCTCTATCTTTTGATATAATGCACATATTAATGCCCCCCTTAGTATACTTTTAATTTTAAAAACATTCGCTTTTATTTTTCATTGATACCTCTAACTTATGATTATTTTTTTATTTTTTATTCATTTTAATTTCATTTGCAATTTATTTTTTTGCCTTTTCATATCTTGTAATCTATTATATTACTTTATATCATTTATTGCACTATATTTTTTCTTTTTTGTGAAAACTTCTTAAAAATGAAAGTTATTATGTTTTTCTTGCATTTTAATTTAATTTTTAAATAGGTTTATTTTCAAAAAACCTTTAAAAATAAACCTATAAAATTCCTACTAAAATTTAATTTAAGATACATTCCATTTTAAAGTATCTTCATGTATTTCTAAACTATATAAATAATAATCAAAAAAATTACTAAAAATACTTACAAATATGATATTATTAATTGATTAATAAAAAAGAAAATTTTTCATGAAAGGTAAGATAATAATGGATTTCAAAAGCTTAGGGATTAGTGAAAATACAATAAATATTCTAGGAAAATCAGGAATAACAGCACCTACACCTATACAAAAAGAAAGTATTCAATTGATAAAAGAAGGAAAAGATGTTATAGCAGAGGCTCAAACTGGTACAGGAAAAACACTTGCTTTTTTGCTTCCAATATTTGAAAATATATCATTAGATATAGATGATATACAAGTACTTATACTCTCTCCAACAAGAGAACTAGCTATTCAAATAACAGAAGAAGCTATAAAACTTAAAGAATCTAAAGACGTAAATATTCTAGCAGCTTACGGAGGAAAGGATATTGGTTCTCAAATAAAGAAACTAAAAGGAAATATCCATATGATTATAGCTACACCAGGTAGACTTTTAGACCATCTAAATAGAAAAACGATTGACCTTAGTAAGTTAAAAACTTTTGTTTTAGATGAAGCAGACCAAATGTTGCTTATGGGATTTAAAAATGAAGTTGAAGCTATTTTAAAAGAAACTTCAAACAAAAAGCAAACATTATGCTTTTCTGCAACTATGAATTCTCAAGTAAAAAAATTAGCTTATAGATATACGAAAAACCCAGTTATAGTTTCTATTCAAAAAGAAGAAATTACTCTTAATAATATAAAACAAGAAGTAGTAGAAACTACAGATAGAAAAAAACTGGATGCTTTATGTAAAGTTTTAGATGAAGATAATCCTTTTATGGCAATAATATTTTGTAGAACTAAAAGAAGAGTTGACAATCTTGAAGAAGCACTTGCTATAAGAGGATACAATTGTCAAAAACTGCACAGTGATATTGCTCAATCAAAACGTGAAAGAATAATGAAATCATTTAGAAATTTAGATATACAATACTTAATAGCTACAGATGTTGCTTCTCGTGGTCTTGATATATCTGGAGTTAGTCATATATATAATTACGATTTGCCAGAAACATCAGAGGACTATATCCATCGTATTGGTAGAACTGGTAGAGCTGGCGAAGAAGGCTATACATGTGCTTTTATTGACCCTAAAAATGAACGAATGCTAAGTGAAATAGAAACAGCTATAGAATCTAAAATTAGTAGAAGAATTATAGAATTGTAATATATAGACTACTTAAAATGCCAATAGTATATAAACACTATAATATACAGAAAGTAGATATCAACTTTTTCTTTATTATAATACTATTTTATATTGTATAAAAAAGCTGTAACCTTTATGATTACAGCTTTTTCTATCTATTATTAATTTTATATTACCTGTTTTCAAGTTGTTTAATATTAAATTTTACAAATAATCTAAATAAACATACTCAACTATTATTTATAATATTCTTTTTAAGAATACTTTTGATATTTCATCTACCTCTGCTTCACATTCCCATTTAGTTGGATTTTCAGCGATTCTCTTAACAAGTGGAATTATAGGTTCAAGATTTTTATCTACAAACAGTGGCAAAAGACATGAAATTATCCAATATTTCCAGTCATCATCGTCTTCTGAAAGAACATCCATTATTAATGGAGTAATTAACTCTTGATGTAGAGCCAAAACAGGTAAAATTTCTTTTGCAACAGGCCAGTTATAATCTTGCATCCATTCCAATAATCTATAACAAATCGGCCTTATGTCTTCATCAGATAATAATTTTAATTTTTCGATATTACTATTATCAAATTTATCTTTAGGGAGCAATTCTTCAATATTTTCCATAACTTAATTCTCCTAATAAATATATTATGTTCATTATATTTTCCAAATTTTAATTTATCAATTTATTTTTCAACCCTATTTTATCATATTTAAATAGTAATATACTCTATTTTTTTGACTATATTTTCAACTTATTAATTAAACTATCTCTTTTATTTAAAGTGCTACTCACCTTATAAATTTTCAATATTTTCGTTTAATTCGGCTGGCCATTTAGCTTCTGGATGTTCCTTTGCGAATTTCTTATTCTTATAATGGCCTAATGTAAGGAAAGGAATTACTATAGTGAATAGACCCAAATAACCACAATATCCATATCCATATTTAACTATATTACTTAATCCTGTAAGAGATATAAGCATTGACACTACCATTATTGCACAGGCTGTAAATACCCTTCTCTT
Organism: Clostridioides sp. GD02377; assembly: GCF_045899875.1. Classification (NCBI taxonomy): domain Bacteria; kingdom Bacillati; phylum Bacillota; class Clostridia; order Peptostreptococcales; family Peptostreptococcaceae; genus Clostridioides; species Clostridioides sp. GD02377. The sequence goes on along the minus strand of NZ_JBJODA010000028.1, from coordinate 7,108 downwards.
CATTTTTGAAGAAAGGAAAGAAAGTCCTTTATGGTCTTCAAATCTATTTACAAGACCAAATATGGTAGTTACTCCTGTAGACATTAAGCAAAGGAATAATGCAACATTGTAAATTATATATATAGTATTATTTCCAGATTGACTTGCAACATAAAGAGTAGGAAGTGTTGTTTGACCAGCAGCAGTAAATTCTTTATACCATCCCATTAACATAGTTACAGCAAGCCCTAACGCAACTGCATTCATAATAAATGAAACCACCATTGCTTTAGTCGCTTCTTTTGAGTTTTTAAGAAGTGGTCTTGAACATCCTGCAAGTGTTGGTATAACAACTGACTGAAAACCTGCATAAATAAAAGTATTGAGTATTGGCTTGATATATCCTGGTGTGAAACTAGTTCTATTTGATAATATTCCTGTTATTTCTGGTACCTTAGCTTTTATCCCTACAATAAAAATAGTAAGTGTACATATTAGTATAGCTATTGTCATTGCTGTAGCTGCTTTAGATACAATCATAGCTCCAAATATAGTAAAGGCAAGAAGCACAATTCCTATAATAAATACAGATACAAAATAATTCATACCTATGCTTTGGAATACTGCTGCTGCACCTGCTATAACAGCACTTACGGCTATTAAAACCATTAGATAGTAATATATTTCCCATATTATTTCAAGTTTTGGATATGGACTCCAAAGTTCACAAAATAAATCCTTATAATTCCTACAATTATTATTATTATACATTATAATAACTCATATTCTATTTTTATACAATTATTTATTGAAATTCCAACGTTTTAAATTTATTTTCTAATACTTATGTCAGTGAAATGTCAGTAAAATATTTTATCCACAGTTTTTACATAAGTTTTCCACAACTTATCCCCAATTTTATCCACAAAACAAAAGGTAGCTACTATTAATTGCTACCTTTTAATCTATTTCTATTCTTCATCTTCTTGCCAGCTTCTTATCCACTCCTCGAGTGCATCTAATTTATCATTACTTACATCTTCTTTATCATGTAGTTTTGAAATTAGATTTGAAATAGGATTATTATGTAAACCTCCAAAGAGTTTTTTGGTTTCTGATTTTAAATATTCTTTTTCTTTTATTAATATTGTATAATGTGTATGTTTTCCTATTTTTTGAGAAGCTAAAAAACCTCTTTTAGTAAGTCTTAATAAAAGTGTAAGTGTTGTAGTTTGTTTCCAGTTATATTCCTTTTCCATTCCATCTACAACGTCTTTAGATACTACAGTTTTATATCCAGAGTTCCACATATATTGCATAATTTTAAATTCTGTATCTGGCAATTTTTTATTTAACATAATACATTCCCTCTTTCTATTATACAAATTACTTTTTCCCTAATTCTTTTGCGCTTTCTATAAATGCTTTTATTTGCTTATCTGTCATTTCTTCTTTTCTGTGTATAGTAGAAAACATTCTTATAAAAAGATTCTCATATTTGCTTGTATCTCTTTCTTCTTTTCTAGCATTTAAATACTCTTTTTTATTTACTAATACTTCATAACTAAATTGAAAACCTATCCTCTTCCTTTTTAATGTTTTCATCTTCACTAATCTTTTTAAAAGAATTTCTGTAGTGCTTTTCCTCCATTTATACCTGTCTTTCATCGCTTCTATTATTTCTTTTTTAGATAGAACAGACTTTTTCCTCCATAAGTATTCCATCATCATTAATTCCCCTCTACGTAGTTTGTTAACTACCTCTTGTTGCTCCATTTTATGTCACTCCCTCAGTCTAGCTTAGATTAATAATAGGAGCTTTTTAACACAAAAACTACAGGTAAAATTTACCATATATTCTACTATTTTAGTTTGTTTTTATATATAAAAAATATTATTCATATCTACAAATTTATTCAATTTTCAAACACATATGTTGAATAATAATTAGTTGTATTGTATTGTTTTAATTGTAGAATAATGCTGAATTGGTAAAACTAAAGGAATTTAGTGGTATAAATATTTATTAAATAAGACTTGTAAAATGAATTATAAGTTATATTGGTAAGTTATCAAAAACATATACTCTTTTGGTTTTGTGAAAGTTTTTTAGGTGGGCAATAATATATATACTTAGAGATAAAATAAAATATATTTCTAGTATTCATAGTTTTATTTTTTGTTAAAATGCGATATAATAAAGATGTAAAATCGCATCAAAAATAAAAAAGAAACTACAATCTATTAGCCTAGAGCGAAGTTTCAAATTCAAAATAATTTAAGTAATGATTTATTCATTGAAATCGTCTTGATTGCCGTCAGGACGATTTCTTAGTTTATGTAAAGATTCTTTTAATTTACTTATAGAATCTAATAATCTTGTTATAGACTTTACTATTGTTGTAATAGATTTTATTATAACAGTAATATAATACGCTATAACAAGTATAAACATAAGTGTTTTCATATACTCACCCCCTTTCATACGAAGGTGATTTCTGAAAACTTTCGCCCTTAGATTGTAGCCTCTTGCATTTTAATTATAACATAATTTTACAACTATCAAATATCTATTCTATGTCTTTTTTTATTTCTATAATATCGTTTGGAGTACATTCAAAAGCTAAACATATTTTTTCAATCACTGCTAATGCGACATATTCATTCTTACTTAATTTTGAAAGAGTTCCATTACTTATATTTGCTCTTTCTTTAAATTCCATTTTTTTTATATTTTTATCAAACATCATTCTCCATAAAGGTTTATATGAAACCATCTTATCACCTCTCTTGAATAAATGATAACATCAATTTTCTATAATATCAAAATAAATTTCTATTTTATTAGAATTTTATATTGACATACACTTTAAGACATATTATATTTATAATAAGTTAGAAATTATTTCTATAAAATCAGAAATAATTCTAACAATAAAATTAAAGGAGTAATATAAATGTGTTTCAATACTTACATACTTAAAAGACTTGTAAATAACAAGCAACTAGAAATAACTCGAAGTTTTGACTTAGATAATCTTATTTGTACTGCAACAGAAATATTGAAAGATAATGAGATTGATTTGATAATTATTGATGAAAAAAACAATGTTGTTTGGAGAAATGAAAAAAGCACTCCCGCTCATGAGAATGCTTAGTTGCAATTATAGAGGTGTATTCCAGTACACTTCTATTTTTTTATTATATCATAAATTATTGATAGTTTTAAGTAAAAATAGAGCTAATACAATCGGTTTTAAGATAGTTCGAATAACTTTCTTGAATATTTGTACCTTTGTATGAGTTGATGGTAATTGGAAATAAAAAAAAGAACCCCTTTTGGGTGCTTTAAGTGTGAGAAATATACTATAGAATTGAATTATTTTAGAATGTAGATAGATTTGTGTAAATCTATCTACATTCTCTTCTAATTGCTATCTTCTAATTTATTTAACTAAGTTTTCTATTTCACTAAATGCTTTCTCATTGCCATTTCCGCCAATTTGAGTTATATTTCTAAATTCTTTTTTATTTATTAAACTTTCTTGAACATCTCTTATTCCATCTCCAACTAATATTACTGGTGATTCTGTCTTACCTGCAAGTACTCCTACAGATAAAGCATCAACTAAATCATCTTCTCTGTTTTCTCCATTTTTCGCAATATATAAATTGTCTAAAACGTTATTATCATAAAAATAGTCTATTACTTTTGAATTAGTTTCTGTTCTATCTTCTCCTGCTATTTTAGTTACAGATGGAAGTTTATCTTCAATATCTTTATTAAATAGACTATCTCCACCCACTACATATGTTTTTGATATATCCTTATTGTCAATTAATTCTTCTATTGCCTTCATATCATCATTTTCATTAGTAAGAAGTATTGGCATTTCCTCTCTTGCTGATATGGCTCCCATACTTACTGCATCAGCAAGTCCTTTTTCTCCATTTACTAAAACTAATTTAGACAGTTTATTTTCTTTATTTAACTCTTTCGCAAGTTTTATTGAAGTATCATATCTATCATTACCAGATATTCTTACTATATTTAGATTTTTATCTTTTAAATATTTCTCAATATTAACATCTACAGAGTTGAATCCACCAATTATATATATGTTTTTTGCACCCAATCTACTTATTTCATTTTCTGTTAGTTGATTTAAACTATTATTTTGAGTAAGCAATATTGGAGCATTTTTAGCTTTTGCAAATGGTGTAGCTGATAGTGCATCTGATATACTAGAACTATTTATAAGTACTACATTATCTGCATTATCCCAACCTTGTTTGCTTATTTTTATTGAAGTATTGTATCTATCAGAACCTACTAATGAATCTAGTTTTGTTACTATTGGAGCTGGAGTATTAGAACCTCCTCCAGATGGTTTTTTTGGTTGTCTCTGATTACTCCAGTCAAGACTAATTAGATTTACATTCTTACTTGTATCTAAAGTCTTTAACATATTATCAGTACAACGTAAAGTCTCAAGCGCTATATTTTCACTAACATCTAAACTTTTCAATTCATTACTACTGCAATCTAAGATAGAAAGTTTTATATTTTTACTAACATCTAAACTTTCCAATTCATTACTATTACAAAAGAAGGTCTCAAGCGCTATATTTTCACTAACATCTAAACTTTTCAAGTTATTATTATTACAATATATACAAAAAAGCTTTTTATTTTTACTAACATCTAAACTTTTCAAGTTATTATTACGACAATCTAAATAAAAAAGTTCTATATTTTTACTAAAATCTAAACTTTCCAATTCGTTATCAGAACAATATAAAAAAGAAAGGTTTATATTTTTACTAATGTCTAAACTTTCCAATTTGTTATCACTACAATCGAATTCATAAAGGTTTAGATTTTTACTAATGTCTAAACTTTTTAGTTTATTTTGGTAACACATTAGAGTCTCTAATCTAACAAAGTAATTAATTCCAGATAAATCTTCTATTGATTTTTGGCTTACATCTAATGATCTCATAAATTCAATTTGGCTCTTGGTTCCAGAAGTTATAAGAGCAGTTTCATCTGCAATAGACAAAGTAGTACAAAGATATGCTCTAAAATTTGCATCTGGAAAAGCTTGTACCATTGTTAATGTTTCTAAGTCAGGCGCAACAGTCCTATTTATTGTTTGTTTTTCTAAATTACTACTCATTTTAATTTCTAGTGCATTTACTCCTACTACAGAAGATAATGCTGTCATTATTGATAATGATAAAATAAATATTTTTTTGTTTTTATATTTCACTTTATATTTCCCCCTCTAGAAATAATATTATAAATTTATTATATTATATTATTCTAAAGTTAGCATATTTTTCTAAAATTAGCAATAATTCTAAAACATATTTTATATTCCCTTTATAATTTTTACTTTTTCGAATGTATTCTTTATTTTACATCAATTTTTTAATTAAATTATCTTTATAATATTCACCAAAGATATATTTATAGCTTTATAATAATTTTATGCAAAGCATCTACTCTATTTATTAATAAAATCCAATGCTTTGTAAAGAGTATCAAATCTATCATTGCCCTTTATCATAGTATATTTTTCTTTGGTTATAGAACTTATCTTATTACATGCTCCTCCACCTACAACATATAAATTCTCCGTCTGACCTGGTACATAATCTTTTATATCACATATTAATATTTTACCATCATTATAACCCCAACCAACTATAGTCGCAGGGATTTTGTCAACCTCTCCGTCATAAACTATTGTATGTTTATACATTTGCTTAACTCCCTCATTACTTATATTTTTATTCAATGTACCTTCTACAATTAACTTAGCAATACCTTCATACCCAAACTTCTTAGCTTTCTCATAATCATCTTTATTGTCACAAAAGAAACTTTCTATTAATATTGCTGTAGGTTTAGAACTATTTAAAATATATAAACTTTTATCTAATTTAGCTCCTCTGTTACCTACTTCTTTATCTCCTTTTTTTCTTATGAAAGGTTTAGATAGTTTATCTACTACTCTTTGTGCATATTCCTTCCCTTTTTCACTATAGTAAAATACCTCTGTTCCAAAAGCTCCTACACCACTTGAATTTAAATGTAACTCTATAAGTAAGTCATATCCTCCACTATTAACTTTAGGTATTTTATAAGACTTTTCCTCACTCTTAGTTTTAAACTGCTTTTCGGGGCATATTATTACATCTACCTTATGCCCTTCTTTTCTGAATGTATCTGCCAATATTGGTGCAAGAGATTTATTATATTGATACTCGTTAACTACTCCATCAGCAGAAGTACATGCTCCACTTTTTAAAATACTATGTCCTACTGTAATGCATATTTTCATTGTTTATTTTCCTCCTTTAATTGTTTGTAAGTTTGATTTATACCTATTGATATACCCCAACAAATTACACCTTGTAAGACTGCATCAGCATTTAATCCTAACATCCATACTGAGAAACTTATCCCAAGTGTTAATAACACTACTGGAATATATTTATTATCTAGTTGTTTATACTTCTTACAACCTGCTCCTATAACATAAAGAGCAGCTACTAAAATTAGCAACTGCTCTGGTATAAAACTTATTAAATTATCCATTTATTTAACCTCCTAATTAAAATATTCCTCTCTGTATTGCAAATATAAAGAATCCTACAAGTGTTGTAATCATTGTTCCAATTAGCCATTTGAGCATACTTGTAAGTGAGTTTAAATTCTCGCATAGTGCCTTTAACTCTGCTTTAGACTCTATATTTGCTATCTTTAATTCGTCTATTTCTTCTCCATGCTTATTTATTGTTACCTCATGTCGTTTCAAATCTGAGTTGAAAAGTTCTTCATTCATGAAAACCTCCTTATTAATTGAAATAAAAAAAGAACCTATACTGTTGGTTCTACTGGTGTTTCTTCTTTATTTAATAAACCTGTTAATTCTAAATACTGTTCCTCTGTAATCCTGTTTACTGCATAAAATACATCCATTTTATGTTGTAAATCTTCCTTTGTACTATAGTTCTTTTGTTCTATCATTAATTTTAATAAGTTATACATATTAATTCCTCCTAGATATTGTTATTTAATTTAATATTTACCACTTCAAATGCTGTGTTTACTATCTCG
>NZ_JBJODA010000027.1:0-38585 GCF_045899875.1 Clostridioides sp. GD02377 | reverse complement strand
TTGCTGTTTTCTCAGACTCTTGTGCATCTGATATAATTCCATACGACAGCCCACAATTAAATTCTATCTTTCTCAATAGCTGATTAAGCCCAGCAAAAAGACTTGAATCTCTTATGACTGGGGAAAATACATTCCATTTGTTATCCCCAGTTTCCATTTCCAGCATCCTGTACAGTCGTTTCCTACCTTGTGGAACTTCATATTCTCCACTTGAATTTCTTCTAAACATGCTAGAATCTGCATCAATCGCTACCTCTGTAGCCTCATACTCCCATAAAATCCTTGAATATTGTTTATCTGCCTCTTTTATTAAGTCAACAGCTCTTGAAAAAATAGAAGAACCCAACGGGGATGTACTTTCAACATTATTCGCTTGTGGAATTTTAAAATATGAAAACAAAGGCTTTTCAACTCCCTCTAATGTTAATTCCTCTGAAATGTCTGCCCATTCAGAAACCTCATTCAGCTTAATCCTTTTCCCCAATTCATTCGAATACCCAATTAGTCTAGCTGTATTACTTTTATATGCGTAATTAGAAATAGTATAAGAAGCAGGAGTCCAATTATGATACTCTAGTCTAGTATATTTAATATCCCCTTTTACTTTTATCTCTGAAAAAATAGCGGATGTAATATCACCTGTAGAACTATACTCAACAGGAAAAAAACTACTTGCCTGGACATAATCAACTTCTATTTTATTTCCACTTACATAAGGCTTAAATACTAATCCACCAGCGCTACAAGCATACTCGCAATACTTTCTTATATCTTTCAATACATCTTGATATTGTTCATTTAAAAAGTCATTTCCAACCACTTCACTTTCAAGCTCTAGTGTAACAAGCCTGGCAACTTCACTTGATATTGCACTTGATAAATTCAAACTTTTAGTTGTTTCATTTAACCAAGGGGCTTTATTTTTGTACATAGCCATCCACAAGTCAATAGCTCTTGACATCTTATCACTAACAGCTATATCAATTTTCAATTCATTTTGTATAGAACTCTTATTAAACAATTTGTTAATCACCCCCCTTATAGCATTTTTTAATCCTGCAAACATTTAGTCACCCCTTATAAACCTTTTTAAGTATCTCTCTATTGTATATTCAAAAGCATCTAAACTGTCTATATCACTAGAACCATCATCAAGTCTCACATCCTCGTTAATTTCCTTGCTATCCCACATGACACTACACAAAGCATTAACAAGAGTTTCGCTATATTTTGTATACTCAAATCTACCTTGACTAATTAATAAGTCTGTAAGTCTTATTCTATCGTTAATAGCGCTCTTCAAAGCATTTCTAACACTAGCATTTAATCCTGCCTTCTCTACTGCATTTTTAATGCCTCGTATTAGCACCTGTTCGGCACTATCACAATAAATATAGTCAACCTTACCATATAGATTTATTACTTTTCTTATAAAGTTTATAAGTAGATTATTAAGCTCGTCGGGGCTGGTATCTGCGCTAGGTCTTTCACTTGCAAGCGCTATTACCTTTTTATAATTATAAGTAATCCCAGTTGCAACAAAAGCATGATAAGATTTATTACCCCCAAAATCTACCCCAATGATAACATCCATGAGTGGGTCAACTGTTTCAGTTTTAAACTGCTCTTTATTATTAGCAAAGTATTCATATATAAGCCCCTCAGCTACGCATCTTTGACCTAATATATCTCTCTTGTACCAAATACTGCTTACATCATATTGTGATATAATAGCCTGTTTTCGTTCTTCTGAAACTGTTATATTATCATGTATAGTGAAGTGTTGATAATTATATCCGCCTAGCAAAGTTCCTTCTTTATCTTTTTTCATATAGTTATCAATATACTCTTTATAAATTGGAGCATTAGGATTGTCGGGGTTCAAATCCCAAAATATCTTACGATTAGTCGATGCTATAATTCTATTAAAAGCCTCTTTGATGGTATTGTCATGATGCAGATTTATCTCTGTTGCTATCCACATGCCATAAGAGTTGCCACGAATTTTCTCGTAGCTATCCGCTTTTGCTCCACCTGCAAATATAACAATTTTTTGCTTATGTTTAGTTGAAATACCTTTTACATATAAACATTCATTACCTTTAAATTTGCCCCAGTGACATTGCCCACGAAAAATATATTCAAGCCCAAACCCATTCGCATCACCAATATTCAACTTTGCATTTGCACTTGTAGACCCTGTCGCTAAATATATTTTGTCTTTAGATGTTCTTATTTCATGCGCAAAGGCGAATATATTATCAACAGTCTTGCCTGCTCTTACAGCACCTTCGGCAATATTATATGTATTGCTAGCACACTTTTTAATATATTCCTTATGTTTTTCCCCAAACTGGAAAAGTATAGTTTTTTTCTTAGTTACTGCCATATATCTCCGCCTCTATATCCTCTATATCCTCTATTTCTAAGTCATTCCCAGTTATTTTATTTGTTTGGGCTTTTAATAGAGATACTCTTGCCTTTTGTTCATCTGTCGCAATATCCCAGTTTTGATGTACCAGTCTTTCATATTTTTCAATTAAATTTGCAAGGCTATTACCAGCTATAGACAGGGTTTTTAATACATTTAATTGCTTATCCCAAGCGAATTGTATTTCGTATTCTTTAGTACCCTTAGAAGTCTTTTTCAATTTCTTCGTATGGTCTTTATTATCCTTTACATATACTTTTTTTTGAGATGCTATTATATTAATAAATAAGGTTTTTATCTGTATCCATAACATTTCAAGCCCTGTTATATCTTCAATATCTTTAGATAGTTCTACATATTCAACAGGAAAATACTTTGAATATCTGCCATCTTTTCTATTATTTTGATTTCCCAGTGGGGCTTTACCGCCCTTGTTGCCTTTTGCATTTTGGCTTCCTTTTGGCGCTCCTACTTTTTTATTTATACCTAATAAATTATCCCACTTATGAGAATATTTCCACATTGACACTTTCTTGCTTTCCACATCTAAAATATTGGCTATTTCCTTTACACTTATTTTACCATCATGCTCCTTATAAATTTCGAAAGCTTTTTCACTTGTTGGGTTTCTTTTTCTTGCAATAAAAACCACTCCTTTTTCACTTAGTTTTAGTCAGTATATAGTGGCATAAAACTAAGTATTTTATGCCATTTTACCGTATAATGCTTATATACCAACATATACAGAAATACATAAACATCAATTTGTCAGTTGTATGTCAGTAAATACTCTAAAAATGCTATTTTTGTGCCTTTTTACCAAACTCATGTACGATATTTTAATTGATATTTTAAACTGATAAACCTGACTATAACTATTCAAATTTCTTTATCACAAAGAGGTAATTAAGTTTGAATTTTTAATGATAGACCATTTTTTATACCCTATCATTTATTTTTTTTTATTTCTTTTCTTCTCTCAGTTTCTCCACTTTATTTTTTAAGCTTCTTAATAAGACTTTTTAATCCTCCTGCAATACATATTTTAATAGCTTCATATCCACAATTTTAATGCTCTTTTTCCCTAACAAGACCCTTTGGGGTTCTAGTCTAGTTATATCAATACTTTAGACATAATAAAAAAATGCGTCTTTTACCTATACTTACGCATTTTTAAAATACAATCTTAATTATTGGAAATGCTAAGTTTCAGCCATTACTTTTTATTTTCTAATTTAAAATGCTATGAACTTCCGAAAACTACGCTTTTTGGATTAAAAAAAAAGGTTACAGGTTTAACCTATCAACTGCCCTGTCTAAAGCCTCTTGTTTCATTCCTAAATATACTAATGTGTCACTTTGATTTGCATGGTTTAGCGCCCATTGTACGACTTCTAAACCTTCTGTCTTATTCATGTGCCAAGCATATGTCTTTCTAAGTGTATGAGTACCAAAGTTTCCTCTTAGCCTGCATTTTTTAAATGCTTTCTTAAGTACCTTATAAGCTGTTTTTTCTTTTAGATGCTCTCCTTTTTGACTTATAAATAAATAATCATCTTTACTTAAATTACAACAATATTCATTTATAGCCTCTCTTGCCGATGCATTGATTTTTGTATTGTTAGTCTTACTAGTCTTTTGCTCTTTAAGGTATACATGTGTTCTCTTATATACTTGACTGACTTTCAATTTAACAATATCACTTATTCTAAGTCCTGTATTTATGCCTAGAACAAATATTAAGTAATACCGCTTATCTCTTTCATATAAATACCTTTTAACCTTATCTATATCTTTTTGGCTTTTAATTGGGTCTACTCTCAATGCTTCTTTTTCAGCCCTCCTCTTATCATTTATTATTTTTTCAATGTTCTTTTCATATGCCTCAATAGCTTCGCTAGCATCTACCCAGCGCTTAACCTTTTTAGTCACCTTTATTCCTCCAATTTTCCAAATAAAAAAAGCCTAACAACTATTTGCTAGACCTTTTTAAAGGGGGGATATATCTTTTTTTCCTATGATACTATTATAAGCCTTAAAAAAAATAAATTAGTGAACAAGGTGTGAGATTTGTGTTAACTCTTTGTTAGTTTTATATTGACAACATATTAGATAGCTTTTCAAGTGCTTTTTTATGCTTATAATAAACATGTTCTCTACAACACTTAATTTCCATAGCAATTCTTGTTGTTGACATTTTTTCATATTTATCATAAAAATATTTCAATTCTATAAGCCTTCTTTCGTCCTGGGGTAATTCTTCTAAGTAAGCATACACAATTTTTATTCTTTTTTCTACATGTTCTATTTCAGCTTCTTTCATGAGAATTTGTTGCTCTGCATTGGCAATCATTTCATCTAGCCCCTTCGGGCTTGTTTTTACTTTAAATCCTAACTCATTAAAATTAACCTCGCTATATCTTTCATTTTCCTTTAAAATCGCAATCTCTTTTTTCAAGATATTAATTTTTCGCTTTCTATCTCCCAAATCATTTAAATAACGACCAGTTTTTTCTATTCTTTCTTTATTCATAAAAACCCCCTTAATCACTTTCAAAATTCATATATTCTAAAACATCCCTAATGCCTAACTCTTCCATACAATACTTATGTAACACAGGATGACTTTCTTTTAACATTTGAAAACGATTAGGTACTAAGTCATACGAAAGCCCAAACATGCAATAAATACACCCTGTACGCTTACATAAAGTAGTTCTATACTCTTCCTTAAAATCAAGACCACTTTCTTTTATAACTTCTCCATAAATTGATGCAATAGGCAACTTATTAATGTAGATATATTCTAATATATCTTTCTCAGTCCAAAAACTAAGAGGAGCAGAGAGAGGTCTTTTTTCATTAAAAGCATTACAACCATTTTTTAGATATTTCCTTTTTCTCATAGAACTTTCTTCCGTTAAAATCCCGACAATGCCTTTTAATCCTGTTTCTTTTTCAAACTTTTCAAAAGGTCGTTTCTTCATAACTTCGCAACATTTGTCTGAAACTTTAAAAGGAGCATCAACTAGATAGCGCCATTTTTTAGAAATGACGAACTGACTATTAGTACCATCTTTATTAATTCCATTTAAATGTTTATTTATTAAAGCTTCGCTTTTAGAGTTTCTAACTTTAGATATGTAATGGCTTTGTTCTTTGCTAACGACTGGATAACCATATTTTTCTATAACATCTTTAAAGGACATTTTAGGTCTTATAATTATCACATTTTCTTTTGTTTTTACAAATTCTTTCAACTCGGGATATTCTAGTCCTGGGTCGCAAAAAACTGCTGGAATTTCTTTGTATACCTGCCTAGCAATATCTAAAAGAACAGTACTATCTTTCCCACCACTAAAGCTAACATAAACATCACCTTGGTAATGGTCATACCATTCTCTAATTCTTTTTTTAGTTAGTATTATTTTTGCTTCAAGAGGCAATGATTGCTTTTGCTTCAAGTACCCTTCTTTCAATTTTTTTTAATTCTTCTTTAGAATAATTAATATCCACGTCTCTCTGCTCCCTGCTTTTCTTTTTTGTATTTAGTCCTACATTTTTTACAACAACATTTTTGCTTTGATTTACATTCTATATAAAATAACTTACCACACCAGTAACAAATTCGCCTTACTTGCGTCATTTATTCACCTTCTTATTTATAACAATATCTCTATAATAGACCTACCAATTATATCTACATTTTTATATTTTCCAGAATCAATACTCTGTTTCTTAAAAAGAATTGCATCCCTCAAATCTTCGAAAGTTTTCTTTAAAATATTGTATTTTTCTTTTTCATCTATTTTTTGGTATGTAACAACAAATTCAACTTTTACCACATTATCACTCCTTATAATATTCTACTAACCATCCGCTTCTAGTTGGTGTATTCCTTCTAGATACTTGATAAATAGACTCTTTTTTATTCTTAAAAAATCCGAGGCTTTGTCTTCTGACATAACTTTAGCTTCTCCAGTTTCAACATTTATAAGTTTTACTTTTTTGCTTTTTGCCTCAACTCTTTTTTTAATTTTTAACGCGCTGAATGCCTTATCCGAACTAACTATAACTCTCTTTTCATTCCCTAATTTTACACCTTTTATACAGCAATACAGCGCCAAATAATTTTTAAAAGTTAAATCATCTTCCATAAAATTAGAATTAACCGAGCCACTAAAAATTTTTTCTACTTTAAGCACTTAAAACACCTCTTTATATAACGCAGTCAAGGTCATTATAGAAATTATCATATATCTTTATAAGTTCAAACCTTGAATCAAACTTATCATATTTACTTTTTCTTTTAATAATTAGCTGTCTTTGACCCATCAAATTAATGGATGGTATTATTAATATTTTCAAAGCACTTTCAAATTCATCAAGCGCAATAAGGATATAAATATCGCAACTATGATATTCTTCCTCAAACTCAAAACAATGATATTCAGTCTTTTCATTTTTATAAAGATTGGACACTTTTACGCCTATCTTGATATTTCCATTTGCAATAAAGTCATACAAATACTCGCTTGCCATATTTTCTATATAATAGCCTCTCGACTCCAAGATACTTCTTGTATATTGCTTCCAATTGCAACCAACCACTTAATCACTTCCTTTCTAAAAAGGTATATCCTCATCGTCTATAGCCTGGAAGCCTTGCGGGTCTAAACCTTGCGGTTCAAAGGTATATTCTTTTTCCTCACTAGCTGTTTTATTTTTAGTCGTTAATTGTCTTATAATTTTAGTATTTACCTTTGTAAATGTCTTTTTCTCGCCTTCTTGCGTCTCGTACTTATCTACCCTTATAGACCCTACTATAGATACTAAATTACCTTTAGATATATAATTAGCGCAATACTCCGCAGATTTTCCCATCACTTCTATAGGTATAAAATCAGTTTCTTTAGTCCCATCTTTTTTGGTATAATCTCTATCTATAGCGATTGTAAAAGTTGATACCGCTGTACCCGACCCTGGAATATATTTAAGTTCGGGGTCTTTTGTTAACCTTCCAACTAGTGCGACATCATTCATTTTTACCACCCTTCCCGCACTCCTTGCGTCTTTTAAAATTGACACGAAGTCCATATATAAAACCGCTACAAAATGCAAACATAATTATAATTATTAAATCATCAAGAGTTATCATATCTTATCCTTTCTATCATCAATTGTTATTTCAAATCCACATTTACACTTTCTAAGATAAATATGTTCTTCTACAATCAACGCGCCTTCATTATTTCCAAGTTTATCACTACCACATTTAGGGCAAAAACAATATTTTTCACTCAATTTTAATACATCTTTACTTTTCATATTTAATGCTCCTTATTCCTACAAGGAAATTAATCTTTTTATTGTATTAATCTTTTCAGCTAAAGAATTAGCACTTTTTTGCTTAATTCTAATACTTTTAGTCTTGTTATAAATAGCAATAACTCTTCTTATTTCATTGTCAAAAATACAATCTATAAACAAGTTATACACACCTAATTCACTTTTATATTCTTTCAACTGTTCTTCTAAAATTTGAATTAACTCTTCGTTGTCACCCATAATACACTTACACAACCTTATTTTATCGTCCCTTATCCTAATTTCCTCTTTCAAATCTTCAATTCTTTTCTCTGCCTGCTCCTGGGGTATAATTAAGTATTTGCCTATTTTCATTCTACCGCCTCCTGCTCCATTGATTCACTTACTACCTGCTTAAGAGCTAATTCTATCAATTCAGCATTACTTAAATTCGGATTTTCTTCTCTTATTTTAATAGCAATATCACCTACGTATTGCCCTAGCTCGCAAGATTTCATTTCAGATATTTTTTTCATATAAAAACTCCTTTTTCACGTGTTAAGATACTATTCTTAACTGGTTTTCTTTTTTAAAAGTGCATTTAAACGGCTAACACTGTTACTTTTTGTTTCTGTTCTTTGTAACTAAAAAACAGTATTACATCTACTTGTAATTTCAACCAAGCAATTAGGGCATATATCTAAAGTGCCTAGCTGGTCTGAAACATCTCGAGTATTATTGTAATCACTTAGAGTTGGCATCGAGGTCAGTTGCTCGGAACTCTCTACACTTGCACCGCATTTCTCACAACATATCTTGCGTTTAATTTTTGAGCCTTCTTTGATGCCCTGTTCTAGTCCCTTTGAAATAAAATTCTCTCCAAAAATCCAGTTCAGTTTTTCCGTTTCTGATACAATTCTGAATTTACTATTTTGAAGTATATTTAATGCTTTCTCAGCCTCTTTCTCTGTACAATTATCACTTATAGCCATATCTATTAAATAGCAATCCTTAGCACCTTCGACTCTTTCATACTCCATGTACTCGTCGATAGTATTGCATAAAATAACTTTTATCATTTTTAAACCTCCTTATTTTTTTACTTTTTTAATTGGTTTAGTGTAGCCGTCAAGTACACTTTTTAACAAATCATTTTTTTCATTTCTTCTAATGCTTCATTCAATTTATCTATGTCTAAAATACGTTCATTAGCGATATTTCCAATCTTATTAGCCTTTACTATGCAATCAATATCTTTTTGCTTTTTTTCGCTTAAACTTAAATATATCTTTGCACTTTTGTAAATCATTTCCTCTCTATTCATAGCTTCACCCCCTGGTCTTCGCATAACGTTTATATTTACATTATAAGACGTTATATGAAGACTGTCAATACCATATTAGAAATTATTAAGTCTTCATTTTACCATTTAAACGTATAATTACGTTGACTAAAACAACATTTTAATGTAAAATCAATTTATGGAAGGAGTTTTGTGAATGAATGAAATAATGGACGATATAAATATACGAATAAGAAAATTAAGACTATCAGAAGGATTAAAACAAGTAGAGCTTGGAGAAAAACTAGGAAAGACAAAAAATGAAATTTACAATTTAGAAAGCGGAAGAACAAAAATAAAGGAAAGTGATTTAAAATTAATAATTTCACTTTTTAAGGTAAATGAGGATTGGCTAAGGACTGGCGCAGGAGATATGTATAATACTGAGGATAGAAACTCCGTAAAAGCGGAGGCTTTTTGCGCAATAGACGAAAATGAAAAACTAGCCAAGGCGGTATTGGAATTTAGCAAATTAACAGACGAGCAACTTGAATCAATTTTAAAAATTTTAGAAGTATTTTCTAAAGAATAAAAAGCTATCACTTCATTTTGATAGCTTTTTTATATGTACTCATTTATTTTTAGTTTTTTTTCTTAGATATAAATAAATAATTTCTAATAATTCTCTGTCCCCAATTAAATCTATCATTCTTTTTATTTCCTCTTTCAACAAAACCATCCCCCTATTTTTTATTAGAATAATACATTCTTAAAATTTAAAAAAAATAACTTGCAACTTTAATTATACCCTTTTTTGTTCGATTACACAAGAACACATGTACGATTTTTTGTCGTAATTATATATCTACACTACAATAATAGTACCTTTTAGCAAATTTTACTAGTGGAAAATAATTCCAATTCAATTTATTTTGAATTTTCTCACATTAAAAAATCGTAAGGTCAAATTTTCAACCCTACGATTTTTATTTATGCCAATCCTTCTAATAACACCAATTTTTCCGTATCATCTAAAGAATTTAACATCTTATTTTTTCTATGTCTTATTGAGTTTTCTAAACTTTTGTCCTTTTCATCTAAAACAAGCTCTTTTTTTATATCTTTTATGGTTATATATCTTTCAATTTTATAAATTCTAACTCTTTTTTTCTCTTGTTGCACACCAGTAGGATTAATATTTTTATAAAAAAAGATACTTCCTACTGGTGTGCAGGTTTGAATTTGTTTACTTTCTATTATAAAAATACTATTCAATATAGCACTTAATTTATTTGTTGTTAAATTCCAGTTTTCCCCTAAAATTAACTTTAGGTCGTTACTTAACTCTTGTAAATGTAATTCTGTATAAGATATTCCTTTTCCAAATAATTTGTCTATATAATTGAATACAGTCACCTCAATGAGTTCATCGTTCAAAAGTCCTGGATATTCTTCTCTTAATTCTCTATATATTAGGTTATTTATTTTGCTAAATACCGCTCCACGCTTTCTATTTCCCATATTAGCTAATTTCCATGCCAAATCTAAACTGAATTTGTTCTCTAAAACATATTTAGAATATAATTCTAGCATGCTATTACTTTTGCTTTTCTTTACTAAATTATGTATGTCACATTCTCTATAAGCCTTCAAGCACTCGTCTGTAGTTAGTCCCATATCGTTATGATACTGCATTAACGCAAAATTCTTAGAACCGCCTTTAATTTGATTATATCCAACTAAAATATTTTTATATTCTTCTAAAGTCTCTATTGTAACGTGCTTAATTTCTTTTAAAACTTTTTCATATTCCTTTAATTGATTTTTTGACTCAATATCTACATTTTCTATTTTAGTTATTTTAATTTTTTTAAAATATTCTTTAAGTAAAAACTTAAAACTTTGTATTGTTCTAGTCTTGTAATAGTGGTTATAGACTTGACTTTTTATATATAGTTTATCGACTTTGTAACACTTGTTTTCTGTATCATAATACACGTTTGAGTCTAACATAATCGGTGTAGCTCTTATTCCAACCGTTTCAAATTCTAAATCACTTTTTGATGCTTTGTTGTATGCTTCTTTTAAGATAGTCGCTTTCTCTATATTTTTATCCACTAACCATTCGATTTTGTATATATTACATTCTTCTTCATAGGTGTTAAATATGTGTACTGTTGCTTTTTCTAAGTTTCTAAACCTTGCAACATATTGTTTTATAGTTCCAATATCTTTAATCCCAACTATAATTATATCTGTTACATTTGAATTATTTATGTTTACTCCTGCTACTATAGTTGTTGTATTTAATAAGACATCATAATTTTGCATATCTGAGTAATTTATAATTCTGTCATATAATTTACTTTCCTTTTTCCCATCAGCATAAACTATATCACTTTTTTTGTTTATTGATTCTTTTATAAACTCAAGTTTTTCTATGTCATTCATAAGAATTGCACTATTGTTAGATTTATTTATAATATCAATTATTTGACTCATATCTTTAATATCAAAATCTTTATACAACTTAACTTCGTATTTAGTCTTTTGAGTTTGTTTGTATTCAATTATATAATCATAAATGCTAAACTCTAATTTAGTTGGTGTTGCTGTTATATCAATTCTTCCTTTGCATTTTTCAATTATATTATTTAGATTTTTTATGGCTTTATTTCTATAAGTATCTGTATAGGTTTGATGTATTTCATCTACAACAATTATGTAATCATTCAAATCCTCATTTATTAACCATTTACTTTTGTCCCATGTCATTACAACTAGATTTCCCTTTTTCAACGCATCTGTAACGCTCATATCTCCAAAAGCTCCTGGGATTTTATATTCTTTTATTGCCTGCTCTACATTAGCCGAGTTTGGCAAGATGAATAATGCTTTAGTTTTTAATTTTTTTAATGTATTTATAAATGAAAAACTTTTGCCACTTCCTGTGGGCGCAACAAACAGAGTTTTTCCACCATTCATTGCATTCGCTATTGCTGTTTTAATTCCTATTGGTTTTTCATTTATATATTTTTTTATTTTATGTGTTTCATGTCTATTAAATTTAGAATAATTTTCTTTTTCATATTCCGCTCTTTCAGCGTTACATTCTTCTAAAAATAATTTATCTATATTATTTTTATTAACATTTTCCACTTTTATCCCTCCATTTTTTACCTGGAGGCTAATACTCTTTCTTGATTTTTTGTAATAATTTTACTATTAAAATTACCTTAAATACCTTGTGTTTTCTTGTACTTTATCTTATAATATAAATATAAGTACAAGAAAATAAGGATATTTTATCCTTCAAAAGAGGCTTAGCCTCGTGGTCGAGGAATACTACTTGTTTGACGGCAGTTGAGTATTCCTCATTTTATTTTTTGTAGATTATTTTAAACCAATTAAAAAAAAGTTTTTTCTGCTTATTATGATTATAATTATAGCACATTTAAATTATAAAAAAATATACTCTTTTAAAAATAAATTATATTTTCTTTTTTAAAATCTAGGTCTTACTTCACAATAGATGTGTAAAAGGTAAACGTCGTCTTCTTCTGTTGAATATATTCTCCAATTAGGTACATCAAATTTTTTCCCAAATTTTGTTGTTTCTTCACAACATTCATATTCTATATATATTTTGCCTTCTGTTGATAATTCATATAGTTCATCAATAAAATCAAGCCCAACTCTGTAGCATCTTTCGCCATATTCGGTTGTATTCATTTCATAAGAATTATTTTTTACGTATGGTTCTAAATCTCTTAGAAAACTATTTTTTATATTTTTCTTTTTAAAATGTCTATATTCTTTAAATTTTAACTTATCTAAATTTTCTATCTCTATACTTATGTCCTTTTTTAAGAGTCTGTCGTTGTAGACTGGTTTGTATTTTGATATAAAATATCTTTCAGCCAGTTCCATGTCCCCTTCTGTATTAAAAGAATAATACATGACTTTCTCTGTTTCCTCATAACATATTTTTGGTAAATGAGAATGACAATATAGTCTATTTTTTAAGTTCTTTGCTTTCCCAACATAAAGAACATCTGTTATGTCCTTTACAAGCATATAAACACAATTTTTCATTTTAAAGCCTCCTTAAAGTAGTCTATTATAGAAATTTTACCATAAAAAATATGGATTTTAGACATGTGGAAAATAAATTTTTATATGCAAATATATGTTATAATAATTTTAGCAAGAGAAGCAATCTATATTCAAAAAAAGAGTGGAGTCTATACACGAAAGATTATCCTCCCAACGATTGAGGGGAGGTGGTATGTATGGATAATTTTTTACTTAACATATTAGCTGGTGTTATAGCTAGTTTAATATTCTATCTAATTAGTAAATTATTTAGAAACGTAAAAAACCACTCTAAGTGTCCAGCAAAGAGTGGTTGGGAACTTAATCTAAAAATTAAGTTCAAAAAGTCTAGATAATTTTTTACTTTAGACGAAAACTCTACTCTTATGACTAGAATATAGTTCTCTTGCTTTTATTATATCACATTTTCTTAAAAAAGATACGAATTTATATCATTTCCAGTATCCTGTCCACTAGTAGGATTTATATTTTTATAAAAAAAGATAGTTTCTACTGGTGGACACATTTTCATTTTTTATCAAAATTTATTTTAAATAATAAAGTAAAAAACTACTCAGACGCCAATAAGAGTAGTTCGAAATAATTAATTTTTAATCTGAATTGGAAATAACTGCTCCTTTATAAGTCAGGGCGTAAAACCACTATACCTTTAGGTTAGTGGATGTAAGCCTATCCCTGATTCTGTATATATCTTTCAATAGTTTCCTTAGAAACATTCCCTATACTACAAGCAAAATATCCATCTGACCAAAAGGTCTTCTCCTTCCAGAAATATTTGTTAAGGTATAATTGATTATTATTAATTCGCCAAATTCTATAAGTTGAAATTTGCTTGAACCATCTTACTATCTCCAATATAGAAACTGTTGGTCTGTATTTAACTAATAGATGCACATGATTTTTATCAGCTTCCATTTCAACCATGATTAAATCTTTTTCTTTTGCTATATCACTAAGAATATGCTTAATTTCATCGCCGAATTTAATTAACAAGTTTTTTCTGTATTTACATACAAATATCAGATGTACCAATAACAAACACTTAGAATGATTTCTACTAACATAATCCATGACTCCAATTTAATCCCTTCTTAAAGATATATGGCTTAATTAGTTTTACATTTGGTACTTTTTTGATTTCTTTTAAAGCTATGTATTTTCCCTCATTTTGACTACCTTTAACTGTATAAACTTTACTCTCATATTTAATTAAGTCATTAGGCTGATATAATGATTTTTTCTTCCTTATTCTTCTTTGACCTTTAGATATTTTTTGACCTCTAAACACCTTAAGATTTTCAGAATTTAAATTTTTATTTCTAGTTCTTCTTCCACAATTAAGTTCACTTGCAGAAACTTTTTCACCAGTTCTATTATCTATATATTTAGCATCATAGAATTTTTCAAGACTTCTATTATTTAATCTTGACTGTTCAACTTTAAATATTTCTAAATTTCTAACTTGATTAACACCTTTAGCTATAGCAAAAGCATCATTAAAATGACTTTTTTCTATACCATGTTCAATTCTATGATTTTTAGTCAAATAACCATAAGTTGCTTTAATGTTAGTATATTTTTCTTTCAACTGTTCCAATAAGTACCATCTTATCATTGACATAAATGTAGCATCTTTGAAACCTCTAACTTTTTTACCATTTTCACACCAATCATATAGAAATTTCCCTTTTTTATGATTAGGAGATGTATGACACTTATTGCATAAAGTTATCAAATTACTAGGAGCATCAGAACCACCCTCACTCTTGTACTTAATATGATGAATTTCTAATATCTGTTCTTTACTCTTATTCTTACAATTAGGATTTTGACATATATGTCCATCTCGATGAAGTACATATTCTCTAACATTCCAGAAACTCATTTGTTCTCCCTGCTGATATTCTACACCAGATATATCAGGATTCTTGATTTTTTGTATATCAAAATTAGCAACCTCTAATACTATATTTCTGATAGGCAATATAGTATTAAGATAATCTATAAATTTAACATGAGTATCTAACTTATGTTGTAAACTTGGTGCTAACCATCCTTGTCTTATTTTTCTATTGTTCCATCTAGGTTTTCTATATCTTAATCTTTGTCTCCTAATTTTTCTATACTGACTTTTTTCTAATAATCTATCTTTTATACCTTGAAGCAATTTTACTTCTCCAACTATTAATTCTTTACTATCTGTTATAGCTGAAAAGCCTATATTTAAATATCCACTATCTATTCCCAATGTTATAGTTTGAATATATTCAGTATCTGTCTTATACAACAACTGTATAGTAAATGGGTTAGCTCTTTTAACAGTAGCTTTCTTTTGGTTTAATAATTTTCTAGCCTTTGCATTAGTAGTAGGCATTAATGGTTTTCCTTCAAAATTAATTACATATACCATAGTATAATCCTTTCAGATAATTTAACCTCACCTTATGGTGGTAGACTCTCTTCGCCAATGTTATGAAAGGTTTTGAATATACCACACTTCACCTGCCATCAGTGATGTTTAATGATATACCGTAGAGTTCAGGACTAGAGAAGTATCCTGAAGTACCTATATATTCTTACATAACGTAGTGTAAACTTAGGCTATTCAACTAGCTTTTTACAAGCCACTACCCTTTAGGGTAGCTGGCAGTTGACATCATTTCAATATACCAAATTTTTCTAAAAAAATAGGGAAAAACTATAGTAAATAACGTTACGTTATGGTATAATATTATTATAGGAAGGAGGTGACAACAAGAAAATGAGCAGACTAGAAAGAAGACAAAAAAATAGAGAGAAAAGACTTGGCAAAGTTAAAATCATCCTCTCTATTTTGAGTATTTTAGTAAGTTTAATAGATAGACTTATCAAACTGCTAAAAGACTTGTAAGGTTTAAGCTAAGAAGGAATTGCACTTCCTTCTTAGTACTTCTTTCTTAAATTATAACACATTTTCTTGAAATGTATGAGTAAAAAAGTGTATAAAATATGCGTTGCTTTAATTATCTTTACTATACTTTTAGATGTAATTCTTTTAGTAAAGAATTTTAGTTTAAGTAATATCGTTGGCTTACTTATAAGTTTTTTACTATTAATATTTTTTTATTGGCAACGTAAAAAAGGTGAGTGGTAGTTTGAAAGAAACAAGGGTTTTAAATGTGATTTTTAATAAGTCTGGCTGTGGCTCTATGAGTACTAAACTAAGCCTGCCTATTACGCTTATTCGAGAAATAGGCGTAACTGAAAACGACAGAAGCGTTGAAGTGACTTTAAGAGGCGAGGAAATAATAATTAAAAAGGCTAAGAATAAATAACTTTTTCTCTAAAAAAGAGGGTTAAAATTTTCTTAGCCTTCTTTTTTGAAATTATAAAAGATTAATATTAGATTATTGTAAAAATAAATAACTATTTCTATAATAATCTAAATAAGAATATAATATTAATTTTATAGGAATTAAAATTATGAATTATATAAAATTATGAATAAATTTAAAAATAAAATAATATAAGATTATATATAAATTAATATAAGAATAATTAATTAATTTTTTAAGGATTAATATTGAATTTAAAATAAATTATTAAATATCCGAAAATAATCGGAATATATGATATAATAATGTTACATGAAAATAAAAGGGGGTAATTTAGTTGAGTACAAGTCTTAATACGATTTCTATTTTTAACGTAAAAGGTGGAGTAGGCAAAACAACTTTAACGATTTTGACAGCTATGTATTTATCCAAAATGGATAAAAAAATACTTATAATAGATGCAGATTTTCAAGCGAATACTACACAATTTATACACGATACATTGTTTGAAGGAAATACAATGTTTGAAGCATTAGCATATAAAACAAAAGCAGATGATATTATAATAAAAGCACCTCTTGAAGAATTTCCTAATGTCGATTTAATTGGAAGTAAGCTTGAATGTTGTGTGCTAGGGGAATTGTTAGTTACTGAAACAAATAGAGAAAAAGCGGTTTATAGATGGTTTGCTAAAAATATAGAAACACTTGGAAAATATGATTATATTTTAATAGATTTATCTCCTTCATACGATGTTGTTACACGTAATTTCTTATTAATTTCAGATAGTATTATTACTCCTCTTGAATACCAAGACATAGCATCTATTCGAGGATGCAATCTTTTCTATACTAAGTTTAAAGAGGACTTAGAAAAACTAGAGATAGATAATAATGTAAAAAAAGCTATAGTTGTAAATAGATATACAAGTAGAAAACTTTCTACAGGAGACGAGTTTAATAATCAGCTAGAAAAATATGATAACATAAAAAAAGTTTTATTGAAGACGCGAATAAGCGAAGGAACGATTGTTAAAAATGCAATTTTAAATAAAACAGATATAGAGGAATATTGTAAGAAAATTAAAAAAGCACATAAAGTAAGAGAAGAATTCAAAAACTTTGTGAATGAACTTTTTGAAAGGGGAGTATTGTAGGATGAAATTTGATTTAGAAGAAAATGAAAATAAAATTGATTATAGAGATATTACAGAAAAAAGAATACAAGATACATTTAAAAAAAATTCTAATAGTATAGTTACTTCTTTACTTGAAGTAAAAGAAAATGAAGAAGTAAAAAAAGAGTCTGTATCTATATACTTTGAAAGTGATGATATAAACGTTTTAAAAGCAGTTGCGCAGATTAAAAAAACTACTATTAATAAGTTAGTGCTAGATGTTTTAAAACCTGTTATAGATGCAACTAGGGCTGATTTAGAGGGTAATGAAGATATTGAAAAACTAGCAAAGTCCTATGATAAAAGAAAGAAAGGAAGAGGTAGAAAAATAGAAAAATAATTTTATAATAATTTATATAAAATTAATAAAATAATTCTATATAAATTTAAAAATAATCTATTAATAATTATTAATTAAAAAATAAAAAATTTGTGGTTGGTACAGATTGCAAAAAATTCGGCACTACATGGGTATTTAAAAAGACAGCACTTGAAAGAGAATATGGAAATGTAGATATAAAAAAAGAGGGTAGCAACTAGTAAATTAGTTGCTACCCTCTTTTTTATTTCTTTATAAATTCTAATGCTTTTTTAGTAGTTTCAAACCTATCATTTCCTTTTATTTCTGTAAATCTTTCTGTAGTTATAGATTTTATTTTGTTGCACGCTCCTGCTCCTACTATATATAAATTTTCTGTCTGACCTGGTATATAATCTTTTATATCACATATCAAACATTTTTCTTTTACATATCCCCATCCCATTATGATAGCTGGTATTATATCAACCTCTCCATCATAAACTATTGTGTGTTTATACATGATTTTCCCCTCGCTATTCTCTTTATTATCTATAGTCTTATTTAAAATGCCTTCTGCTATCAATTTAGCAACTATATCTTTATGTCTAATATAATAGTCTGTATCAGCTTTGCTGTCTACGAAACATACTTCTATCAATATTGCTGGTGCTTTTGTATGGCTAAGCCAGTAAAGCCCTCTTACATCTGATTTAGCCCCTCTATTTTTAAATACTGTCGCTAATTTATCGTTAACTCTTTCAGCATATACTTTCCCATTATTAGTTTTATATATAGTCTCTGTACCCATGGGATTTAGTGTTGTATTATTTGCATTGAAATGAATTTGTACTGCTAAGTCTATGTCTTGTTTATTAGCTATCTTGCATTGTTCTGCAAGGTAGTTATTAGATTTATCTACCTTGCCAGCATAAACAGTCGCACCACCCTTTTTAAGCCATTTAACAATCAAATCTACAAGTATTCTATTTTCTTTTCCTTCATTTATATAACCGACTGCTCCTGTTCCTTTTCCTGTTAGTGTATGCCCTGCTGTTATTGCTATTCTCATTTAAGCACCTTCTTTCTGTAACATGTCTTTTATGTCTGTTACATCTATTTTTATTTCTTCTACATCTGTTTTCATTGCTCCCATTTCGACTAATATATTTTTATTTATCTCTTGTTGCTGTGTAGATAATTCTATAAAATTTTCTACTGTCTTTTTATACATCTCTCTATCCTCTTTTTTCTCTTGCATAGTGTTTTTAAATAGTAAAGCACATAATATCCCTACCGCTCCTAGCCCACTCAATTGAGTTATTAGTTCTTCCATTTTATTCCCTCCAATTTTTGTATTGTTTTATGTCAAAACAAAGCTTATAAGTTATATAAGCTTATAAAAAAAGAACCTTCTATAATGCTGGTTCTACTGGTATTTCTTCTTTATTGAATAAATTTGTTAATTCTATATATTCGCTTTCTTGTATTCTATTCATTAGATAGAATACATCTAATTTAATTTGCAACTCCTCTTTAGTATTAAAATTCTTTTGTTCAATCATTCTTTTTAAAATGTTATACATGTTTTTACCTCCATTTTTTTATATTTTATAACTCAGTATTTGTGTTAAGTTCTAACAAAGCAATTCTATAAGCATTATCTACTAATAAGCTATCTTGTTGCTTTTGATTTTCTATTAAAAGTGATAAATCTATAATTACATTCTTAGACTGTATACTATTAATATTTTTTATATTATCTCTAATAACTTCTATATGACTACCTAAATTTTGCGTACTTTCAAAACTAATATTTGAAGTTATAGACCCAGCATCACAAATAAATCTAGTTTGATTATCATATTGTTCTAAATTTAATGTTCCAAGCTCAATTTCTTGTGCTATTTCTAATTCATAAACAACTTTTATTGGATTAGATTTCATCCATTTTTTAACTCCTTCAATGTCTTGTGTTTCTAATTTACTTCTTAAAATTCTAAAAGAAATTGTTTTGCTTTGGTCTATAATTATACCTTCTGTAGTAATTTCATTCCCCCAAGTTGTATTTACACTTTTAAATCTATCACAACATATAGTATTAATTCTACTCAATACTCCTTCAAGAGGCTTAGCATCAGGAATAGGGTCAGTTCTAACATAAAGTACAGTATTGTTGTTTTGGTCTGCTCTTGTTTGTGGATTAAAATTATCGCCATCAAGAACTACTTCTTCACATCTTTTTATTAAGTAGTATTTATTATTTTTATAAACTATTTCATCTCTTATTCCATTCGGTAAGCTTCTTAATATATATGGAATTGTCTTTTTATCATATTTATTTCCTTTAGTTATAATTGTTTTATTAGCATTTTTATGCAAATCTTTTATTATAGTAACTCTTAGATACTTTGCATCCTTAGGGCTTCTAGCAACATAAAAAATATCTTTATCTCCTATTATTCTTTCATTTAATGATGCAGGTATAAAGGTTTTATTTTCATCATACCAGCATATATTTCTACTACAACTATAAAAAGTATATTCTATGTTTGATTCTACATCTATATAGTCAAGTGTGTATTTATGATTGTTAGTTCCTGAAACAATTTCTTCGCCATTTGAATATTGTAAAATATAATTATCTTTAAAATTTCCATTTTTATCAAATAAATTAACTTCACCATTCCTAAATGTTAAAAGTTCTATATTCTTATTTTGACCAACACTTTGTAATCCTTTAAAATATTCTATATTAGTGTTAGTGTAATCACCTTCTAGTATAGTCATATTTAAGCTTACTTCATGTCCTGCTATAGATGCATCATTAACAGCAATACTTCTTAAAACTATATTGCAGTCTGATATATTATTTATTGTTGTAAGTTTGAATTTAAATGTTCCGACCTCTCCTCCTTGAATTTTGCAATTTTCAACGCTCGTTCCAAATACACTTTTTTCCTCTCCAGCGGTGTGAATATGAATGTTGCCTGCACTTGGTAATGTGTTTTTATATACATAAACTATTATTGTATATAAAGTATTAGGTTTATACATAGCGCAATTAGTTGTAAAAAAGTTGTGATACATTATTCCATTTTCCGTCGCTACATTTATTTTATTATCTGAAAAGGTTGTTTTCCATAAAGAAAAATCTGAGATATTATTACCCCATAAATTAACTAGCGTCTTCCCTTGCATATCGAGATTAGTTGTATAACCTTTTCGACTATTTTCTATAGTATATTCTCCTGTATCAGTAGAACACTTTATATTTTCAGCTTCAACTAAATTTTCTATATCTAAAATACTTTTTTTACTAGTTTCTGTATCTGTAAATAATACATCTAAAGCTTGTTTTGAGTTTGCAATTTCTTCATTTTTTATATTTGTGTAATTTATATCTTCCGCATTGGCAACGATTGTTAATCCTTCTATATCGCTTGCATTATGTTTATGTGCCACATTTGCTTTTTGAGAAAAGTCGTGTATTAAACGCTCGTTTAAATTTTCTTTTATTTCATTATCTATTGCAATTCTTGCGTCAATCAATTCTTGCTGAGGTGTTTCTTTTTTTAGTGTATCTATTTCTTCTTTAAATACTTGCATTTTGTCTGTTAATGAAGTATTTATTTCTGTAAACTTAGCATCTATATTGTTTTTAATTTCTACATTAAAAGTATCTGTTTTTTCTTCTAAAGTATTGTCAACTTCTACAAATTTACTATTAACTTTATCATTTATATTAGTTTCTAAATCTTTTATAGACTGTTGCCTTTTTAGCTCGCTTTCCTCTCTTTTTTCTTCTGCCTCAACTCTTCCTTTTTCTGCAATTGGTATTTCTAAAATATCTTTTATAATTTCCCACATTGGCTCGTCTATTGATATTGAACTCCTGTCTATGCTTTTTACAACTTCAAATTCTATTGGCAAAGTGCTTTGTATTTCATCATTTTTATATAGAACTATTTCGCACTTTACTATTCCTACATTTTTTAATACATTTGAAGTTAAAAGGGTTTTTACAATAGAGTTTTCAACTATACAATTCTTTTGAAAAACTTCCCTACCAGGTGTTAAAAAAAATTCTACTATAGTGTACTCTCTTAAATCTAAGTCAAGCCCATTTTCAATTAATCTGATATTAAAAGGTATATTATTATCATTCTGTTTAAAGATAGGTTTTTGATACATTTTCTTATTAATATCTAATGAATAAATTTTATCTCTCATTTTAACCTTCTTTCTGTATTATGATTGGAGTAAATTCTTCTATTATTTTTTCCTTTTTTAATACGAATTTTCTATTTTTAATCGTATAATCTTTAGGATTTAAATTGTTTGGAATATCTTCAATAACAATTTTATCTAGTATTTTCCTATAATCTTCCTCTCTCTCTGCAAAACAATTATAGTCCTGCTCCTTCTCTGATTTTATATAATTATATATTTCTCCTGTTATTTTGCTATAAAAAATAGTAACCATTTTTCTCTCCTTTTTTATTTAATTTTAAGCATAAACGTAGTATTGAACAGTGATAAAACCTTTTGAAAAGTGACTCATACTTAGATAATAGCCTATCATCTGACTTCCTGACAGGGAATAACTGTATCCACTTATTCTCGCATTTAATTCTAGTCGTGGGTTTGTATTGCTTTCTATTGTTTTTGTTGACACAGTGAAACTACCTAAGCACTCCCCTTGGGTAAACGCCGAACTAATTGAACATGTTGCTTTGAAACTTTTTCCAGCGAATTTTTGAGGTAAATCAATTATAATTTTTGAATCAGTTTCATAATCAAAAAAAACGAATCCACTTTCTTGCAAATAATATGACTCTGTTAAATCTAAATCAGTGTAAAATTTTGTATATAGTCCCGAATCTGTCATACGTGTAAACCCATTTTTGCTTATAAGTTTTAACCCTTCATCATCGATAGAAACGTAAGGACTTACACTATTAAAAATAATTTTAAAAGTGTTTGGGTTAAAATGAATATCTCCAAAACTGTCAATTTCCATTGTTTTAACTCCGTTATCATTTACAACTACCATTTCCCTAGCATTTATATACATTCCTTTTAGTTGTCCAAACCAACCTCTATCTAATTTCAGTTCTCCAATCAGTGCGTCCGATATTGCCCCTTTTTCTATCCACATAGTTCCATCATCAATTTTTGTCGTTTGAGCTTCCGCTTGACTAGAAAATTCTGTAACATTTCCATGCGAATTTACTGCTCTTACTCTAAAATACCACGTTTGAAAAGGTTCAGCTTGATGGACATATGCACTAGCCTGCCCTACAAAAATTCTGTTAGTGAAATTGACCGTGTCGGGTGCAAAGTCTTTAATTTGAGAAGCATAAACTTCATATTTATAATAAGACTTATTTGTAAATGTCCATGTCAAATTGATAAAAGCGAATAACCCTTCTGCTGTTAAAATTGGTGTATCCGGCAAAGTGTCGGGGAACTCTGAATCGTCTACTTTTACATTATCAATAGCTTTTTTTACTGTTTCTATTTTATTTTCTATGTTTGTAAATTTTTTATTTAAAAAGTCTAAGTGATTTATTAAGTCTCCAACTTCGATAGAATAATATTTTTGCTGAATTGGGCTATAGTCTGTTTTGACTACTCTAGCTGTAGCATTAATATTTAAATTAAAATCTCTTATTATTACTTCATCGCCCATATTGACTGTTTCTAACATCTTATAATCTTTGTAATTTACTGTTGTTGACAAGTCTACAAAGTTGACTTTATATAAAACTTTCGGTAAGTCAACTTGATTATACTTAAAATAGTCTTTGCATTTTTCTCTTAATTCTTCTTCGACGCTTACTTCATCAGAACTAAAATCTATTGCAACTATTTTTTGTGTAGCATATTCGTTTAGTCTTGTGCTAGTAATATATTTTTCTGATAGTGTGATTAATTCATCCTCGTAGGTTGCATAAGGATATATTTTAGTTACAATATCTTGTGTATCATATTCAGCTTCAAGCCCTGTTATATTTTTTTTGTATGCAAGTAGTACATTTTTGCTCTCGCCTCTCTGATAATTTAAGAAAACATCGTAATTATCAAAGAAAAGTTTTGCAGATGGTTCAAAAACTTGAATTAGAGAATTTTCGCCCTCGCAGATTGCGTTGTAAGGGCTTTGCATTGATATATTAATACTATTCCTTGCCTTGATGTCTGAATTCCCTCTAAAACGATTTATTTCCTCACATGAGCGAAACGCTCTTTCTAAAGCTTCCTCGCAAGTAATATCGTTCAATTCCAAGCTTTCTATGAAATTATTAAGTAAATCGTACTTAATATGTTGTGCTTTTACATTAATATATCCACCTAAATTTTTTGAAATGTAATAAATTCTAAATAATTGCCCCCTGTAATCGGGTGAAGCATCAGCTTTAATTAATCTATCTAATTTTATTTCTTTAAATAAAAAAGAGTTTTCATATATT
The DNA here is from genome assembly GCF_045899875.1 of Clostridioides sp. GD02377. Classification (NCBI taxonomy): domain Bacteria; kingdom Bacillati; phylum Bacillota; class Clostridia; order Peptostreptococcales; family Peptostreptococcaceae; genus Clostridioides; species Clostridioides sp. GD02377. Next base: position 14,187 of record NZ_JBJODA010000027.1, on the reverse strand, counting down.
GTAAATTCTAACTCGAAAACTCCATTATCCTCTTCTCTAACATGGTCATTTATGATATTTGTCAATACTCCCAGCCCATTATGTTTAAAATCCACTTCTTTTTCTTCATATAAAACCAATTTTCCTTTTTGAATAATAATTCCTCCTCTTCAAACTATCCATTTAAGCGCTATATAATATTATAAAATATTCCATTTAGGATTTATTTTTAAGCTTTTCAAATCCCCTTCCCAGGTAATATAATTCTCCCCTTTACTAAGTACAGGGAAGTCAGAAAACATTTTAGAATTTTCATTTACTATTATATTTTCTGTTTTATTCTCTCTGTAGGCATTCATTAAGTCTGAGTCTATTATTAAATCGCTTAAAATTCCATTTTCTGCAATGCCTCTCAATTCTAAAGTCTGTTTATTTATTTTTATCTTTATATCCCCTATTCCTTCTATAAATAAAATAGGGGACGACTCTCTATAGAAGTTGGTAATAGTAATTTCTCTATTGTTTTTTACATCTATATCTATAATTTCATCTTCTAAAAATTTAAATGGATAACAATCGAAAGTTATTAGACAAGATGCAAAATTTTTAAAAGTTCTTGATATATCTAATTTATTATTGCAACTAGCTAAGTAATAGAAGTCACTATTATTTAAAAAAAGTTTTTTATATGATATATCACTCTGTAGCCATTTTTTTATTTCTGTTGCAACTTCTTCTATATTGCTTCGCCTTGCGTCTATGTCGCATTCTATTGTTAATACAAAATTTCCGTATCCTTTTTCTAATAATAAGTCACCATCTCGACCTGGTACACTTACTTTCTCAACTTCTAATTGTGGAGCTGATAAGTCGTTTATATTGTATATTTTCAAGTCAAATTCCCTACTATCTCTGCCATTATAAATAAAGAACATGTAATCCCCCTTCCTTTTTCAACATTGAAAAGAATAAAAAAAGAAAAGGGGGAGTTTATACAAGCCCTTTTCTTTTTGCTAAGAATAATATCTCATTAAAGAAACCTTCTAAATCTTGTTTTCTATTGTTGTTAAAATTCTCTATATTTAATTCAATTCCAGCTACATTTTTATCTGATGTTTCATTATTTTTATTACTCATTAAAGAACTTTCTTTACCTGCTTTAAAATCTGTGTTTGCAATAATATTAGCTTGCATTTTAGACGTTTCAAAGTTTACAGTAGCTTTTAATTTATTAGTAAGCCTTGATATATTTTTATTTAATTTTGCCTCAAGGTTTGGAGCTTCTTTATCTATCCCGACCCCAACGCCTTTTACAAGATTTACACCTATCAAATCTCGTGTTATCCAAGAAGGCGAATGAACCCCAAATCCATCCTTAAAACCTTTTATAACGTCGCCAGCAAAATCAAAGACCTTGTCTTTTAGCCAACTGCCCATTCCTGTAATACCTTCCCACAAGCCCCTTACGACGTCTTTTCCAATATTTAATACTTTGTTTGGTAATTCCTTCAAAGTGTTTACAACTGCATTAGCCATATTTTTCCCAGCTTCACTAGCCTTTTTGACTAGATTAGTTCCCCAACTTATAACACTACTTATAATATTGTCTAGCCACTCTTTAAATTTACCTGGGAGCTGACTAACGATATTATATATACTATTAAAGAAATTCTTTGCAATTTCAAGTGCTTTATTTATCAGATTAGTTCCCCAGTCGGTCACTTTTTTTATTATGTCGTCTAATTTTTCTTTAATTTTGCCTGGAAGCTCTGAGAAGAATTTCATTACATTTTCTAAGAATTTACTTGCTATATCTAATCCTTTTTGAAGTAAATTAGAACCCCACTCTCCAACTTTACTCATAATATCTGTAAATCTTTCCCATACTCTCGCTGGGAGTTGTGAAAGCGGAACTAACACATTATCAACAAATTGATTAAATATATCTGTTGCTTGTTGCTTTAAATTTTCACCCCAACTAGCAACTGTCTCTATCACTGTATTGAGCCATTCCGAAATTTTGCCAGGTAGCTCTGTAAAAAACTGCGTTATATTCTCCCAAATCATGCTGAGAAATTCCCCGATTTTTTCAGGAAGGCTTGCGAACCATTCCACAATACTATTAATTATTTCGGGTAATGTTTCTGTCGCCCAAGCATACAGTTTAGCTCCTAAATCAACAAAAAAACCAGCAACAGACCCTATTATAAAACCGATGTTGTATGGAATTTGTTTAAACCATTCTACTATGTTGTTAATTATGATTGGCATGGTTTCATTAAAAAAGCTTGATATTTTTTCTCCTATTTTTCCACATTCTTCTTTTATTTTATCTCCAAGCCCTGTAAACCACTCGGGGACTGTTTTCGTAAAAAAGTCTAAACCACTTTTTAGTCCACTTCCAAGCGAATCTCCTATTTTACTTCCAGTTTCTTTGAACCAATCTCCAAGTCCGCTAAAAGACTCTACTGCCTTGTCTTTTATACCTGCAAAACCTTCCTTTGCCCTATCTCCAAGTCCTCCGAAAAATCCACCGATACCCTCAATTCCTTCTTTGAATTTATCTTTTACTTTAGAGAAAAAATCTCCAATAGAATTTTTTGCACTAGCAAGCCACTCATTTATATTTTTATCTGTGTCCCTTAGCCATTTTTCAATTCCGCCGAAAAAATCTCCAATTCCCGCAAATCCATTTTTTATGCTTTCAGATAGTTTTCCAGCTGAATCTCCAATTTTGGGGACTGTCCCTTTTACTAATTCATCGCTAACCAGGTCTAGTCCCTCGACTGACGTTTTTATATCGTCGACTCCGTCTGCATATTTTTCTAATTCTTCAGCATTAAGTCCGCTATCAGCACTTTCAAGGTCTGAAGAATTTGCCAAGTCTGAAGAACTATTTAGTCCACTATCGCTTGAATTTGAAGCGCTAGCACTTTCTTTTAGTTTCTCATATTCTTCTAGTTTTTTTCTTAATCTATCAAGTTCCCTCTCTTGAGCTGGTATAATCTCTTTTAAGTTAATAGCTTCCTTTACAGCCTCCTGGATGGATTGCTTTTTAGAGTTGACACCATTTAACAGACTATCCGCCAAGCTCTGCCCTGCATCCTGCCAACGTGGATTATATTCACTTAAAAGTTTTATAATTTCCTCTGAATTTTTTTGTAAAAGTAACTTTCTAGCTTCATTTTGAATATTTGTATCTTCTAAAAGTTCACTAAAGTATTTTTCAATTTCTTCTTTTTTCTTAGAATTAGAGTCTTTTAATAATTCAAGTTTTTCGCTTTCAGCTTCTTTTTGCTTGTCATATTCTTCTTTGTATTGCTCTTTTTTACTGTTAGCTTCTGTTTTTATATTTTCAATCTGTTCTTTTAATCTGTCTTTTTCTTGTTGTCTTTGTTCATCTAATAATTTCTTTTGTCTATCTGCTTGAGCTTCTGCTATTTCCTGCTGAATTTTCTCTCGTTCTTTTTGATTTTTAGCTGTTGCAAGCTTTCTATCAAGGTCGCTTATTTTTTCATTGTACGCTTTTTCTTCTTCTGCCTTCTGTTCTTTTTCTATTTGCTTGTCTATAGCGTCAATCTGTTCTTGTATAGCATTAGTTTTCTCACTAGTCTCTGTATCTAAATATTTTAATTTCTCATTGTATTCTTTTTCATAAACTTTTAATCTGTCATTAGATGCTTTTTCCTCAACTTTTAATTGTTCGTCAAGTGCCTTTAGTTGTATATCCTTTTGACTTTCATACTGATTTTTTAGTGCTGTAGTTATAGCCTCGCAAATCTTTTCAAATTTACTTTTATTTGTTTCGAGGTTCTGCTCCATGGCGCTTATTAAGTCTTTTGTCGCTTCCGCAACATCTTTACTAGTATTCTTTATACCATTTGCAAATCCAATCCCCGTAAATTCTCCAAGTTCTGTAGTTACTTTTGATGGAGAATGTATTCTCAGCACTTTCTTAAAAGTACCAACAACAAGAGAACCAATATTTTTAACAGTATCTACGACTGCACCAACGCCACTTATAAGCCCATTCACAATTCCAGTTATAATGTTTTTTCCAAAGACAAGGAATCCTTTTACAACACTAGAGAAAAAACTGAAAACTTTATTTCTAAAACTTATGCAACTATTATATATAGACTTAAAGCCATTTATAAAAGGAGTTATTAACATGCTTCCGATTTTTTGCCAACTGCTTTTTATAAAATTTAAAGAATTTTTTAGAACTTCAATAACTTTATTAAAAATAGAATTTACTTTATTTCTAAAACCTTCGCAATTATCATATATTAACTTAAAAGCTCCAATAAAAGGGTTAACCAGCATTAATAATAATCCTTGCCAATTATCTTTAATGAAGGATATAGCTTTACTTAGCGCTTGTGGTATTGTCTCTGTAAAAAACTTAGCAATCTGCCCAAATATTTTAGCTCCAGCCTCTTTAATATTGTTCCAAATTTTTATAACCGCATCTCTAAAAGCCTCATTATTTTTCCACAAAGAAACAACAACGGCTGTTAATGTAGCTATTGCAACTATAGCTACGCCAACTGGACCACCAAGTGCCATCAGCGCTCCCTTCCATAAATTCGTGGCAACTTGTGCTAAACTTATTTTTTTAGTAACTAACCCAACGATTGTTTGATACAGTGTTAGTCTAGTTCCCGACTCAGATACTCCCGAAGTGAAAATCCTTACGGCTAGTTGGGCATCTAAGAAACTTTTTTGCATAGCCCTTACAATACCAGCTATTTTTAAACCTGCGAAAGCAACCCCAATCCCAGTTATTAGAGGAGCTACAAGACTGCCATGCTGGACTAGGAAGGTTATTACACTAATAAGTGGAGTTAATGCTAAAGATATTAATTTTACAACTGTTCCGATTAGTCCCCCAATACTTTCTGCCGTGCTTCTTATAGCATTTTTAGTATTTTCATTTTGAAAAGCTTGAGCAAATCTATTTGCCAGGTCATTTAAAACAGGGAGTAATCCTTCTGAAATGGGCAAAAGTAAATTAACTTGCATTTGCCTTCCAATTCCTACTAGAGCCTGCCCAAAGCTATTATATTTTATCTTATTAATTTCCCCTAGCTTATCTTTCGAACTACTGATACTTCCATCTATATTTGTTAATGCTGTTACTGCTTCTACTTCTAAATCCTCGAATTTAGTTCCAAATAACGCTACGCCTATTTGATTTTTTAGTACATTATCATCTAAAGAATTTAAAGCCGTTGTGACCTGGAGGAAAGCTTCTTTTGCACTACTTCCGCCATTTGCAAATTTTTTGGTTAGTTCATCAGCATTAAGACCAAGCGCCTCAAAAGCTTCTTTAGTTCCGTTTGAATTATCTTTAGTTCTAATATTAAATTCTTTCAAGGCATCATTTAAATAATCTATTTGATAAACTCCGCTCTCAGCCCCGTTTTTCATCATGTTAAACATTTCCTCAGCCGAGAATCCCAGCTTTGAATAATATGTCGAATATTCTGCCAGCTGGTCGCCGAGGTCGTCATTTTGATTTAGCCCTTCTTGCGCCCCTTGTGCAATAAGATTATATGCCTCTTTCCCGCTAATTCCAAACTGGCGCATCATAGAGTTGACACCATTTAAGCTTTCTCCAATATCCATGTCAAAGGTGTCTCTCATCATGATTGCGCTTTCAGTCACTTCTTGAATATTGCTAGCGTCTATTCCATCGAGTTTTTGAGATATTAAACTCATAACTTCGCTTATATCGCCCATATCCTCGCCAAAATTATTAGCATATACTTGTTGTAGTGCTTCTCCAAAACCTTTTGTTTTAGCTTCTGCGTTTCCTGTCGCTGACTCAAAGCCATTCATCGCTTTCTGATATTCATCCCCAAAATCAATAGCTTGTTTTCCTATTGCTCCAAGACTAGCTCCAATTCCAGCCATTGCTAAAGCGCTCTTTGCTTTCTTCTTCATAGTATCAGCTAAGTTATTTAATTGTTTTTCTGCATCCTCGGTATTCAAAAGGGTATCTATAATAATAGAACCATCTGCCATCTATCCACCCCCTTCTTTTTATAAATTTGCATTAAAAAAGCACCTACTTTTTTAAAAAGTAAGTGCTTTATCTGAATATTATTTATTATCTTTTTTCAATTAATCTTGTCTTTTAACATCTTCTAATAGTTGTTTATATAGCTTATTAAGTTTAGCTTTATTGTCATTATTTAATCGCTCTTTGTAATCTATCGCCAAGCTAGAAAATTTATAAGCATTGTTCATGCGAGCCTTTTCAGTTTTTAATCCTCTTAATTTGCTAGACATTTCATCATAATATCTAGTTAAAAAATCATTTATAGTATCAGTTTTTTTAGCTATTATATTGTCTAGCATTTTGCTTGGAGATTGACCCGAAAAACTTAAATCATCTTCTATTGCAACTAAAGCATATGACTTGTCTAATAACATATCATATCTTTGAAAAAAGATTTTAGGGTCTTTTGTAGTATTAACTATATTTGCACAATCATTTATTATTTTTAATAATTGTTGCGCTTGTCTATTACTTTCCGAGCTACTAGTTCCCTTATTTTTCTTTTTACTTCCACTCAGACTTGTAGTTTCTTGATAATATAAGCCAGTTCCAGGCACTCCAACCGTAGTTGTTGCCTTCCCCTTAGAATTGACCGACACCCTAGCGCCCTTAACTCCCCCGCTGACGCTGACACTATTTTTATTAATATTTAACTTTAATCCTCCGCCTAGATTTATACTTTTTCTAAACTTAAAACCCATAGTAACACCCCCGAATTAAAATATCTTATGTATTAATTATACCTCAATTCGGAAGGTGTAGAGAATGTTATTTATCTAAATTGTATATTGACCAACAAATACCCCATTATAAACATATTATACTTACAATGCTAATATATTGTGTTTACAATATTAATACATTATATTTACAATAGATTTTATAATAAATTACTAATATCTCCACCATTTAACAATGCTTTTTCAATTTCGTTTATTTTCTCAACTTCGTTTCGAGGAAGTGGTATTGCATATATCTTTTTCATTTTCCTATAAAATTCTTTTTGCTCTTTTGACATATCTCTATTTATATCCATCGCTCTATATCCCATAATTTTAACGATTTCAGTATCATCTTTTAAAGATTTAAATAACGCTTTAAATTTCCACCAGTGCAGATTTTCTACATCTTGCAAATCAATTCTATATTGTTCTAAAAATGCTGAGTATATATATTCATCGTCAAAATCATATGAATATATTTGACTCTTACTAGACCCACGAGTGCCACCCTGCGAATCATCAGCTATATTACTTTCTTCTTTTCCGCATGAATAAAACCAAATAATTCTATCTATGCCCATTTCAATGTTTTTAGGGATTATCGGATAATACAAAGAAAGTGCATTCTCCCCTTTTTCTTCGTCACTCATGGAGTTGTCTTGTATCATCATTTCAAACAGAATTGATATTCTAAAGTCTGTATTGATTACATATTCTTCTCCGTCAATTTCAACACTTTCGGGTAGTGTGTCTACTAACATATTCATTATTTTTTAGCTCTGCGTTGCGCTCTGTTTGGTGCGTATTTTGAAATTTTAGAGGCGAAAAACTCTTGACCTTCTTGTTTCTGTCTATTTACTTCTTCTATTAATTCAAAAAAAGCATTTGAGCATACTTTTAAATTTCTCTTATCTCCAAACATTTTAAATGATACACCTTCTCCAAAAATATCATCAAAGCATTTAAAAATTGAATTACATACGCCCCTAATCATTTCATAGCCTTTAGTTGCCTCTTTTTCAACTCTTCCTGTCTCAGCAATAGTTAAATCTATTGTTTTTTCAACTTTTTCAAATTCATCAGCATCATATATATCAAAATCTTCTAGTTCTACATTATTAATTAACATCTTTTTCATTCTCCTTTTTTCTAATTAACTATATTAATAAATTATAAAGTTATTCTTTTACTGTAATAGTTGCTATTCCTGCCTTTTTAGCTTTATTTTCCGCATTAACTTCTACTACTAATATTTTATCTCCTTCATTCACTGTTATATCCTCAGCTCCATCCCAAGTTATATATCCAGTAGAACAGTCCGCATTAAGCGCTGGAACTGAAACACTTGCCCCAGTTTTATATTTATAACTATTACCGTTTTCGACAACTGGAGTAACCGTTATTTTTGTATCCCCTGCATTAGCCCCAGCCACTGAATTTACAGTTAAGACCTTTAGGCTTTCAATCGGAGGGGCTTCCTCTCCAATTTCCGTAAAAGTCTTTGTTTGAGTGTTAAATTCCCCATCTACAAAATCACCAACACTATTTAAGTTTCCGCTGACAATAATTGTTTCTCCTCCTGCTCCCGCAAGTCCACCCACCTCTACAGATACTCTGAATTTTCTAGCTTTAAAAGTATTATCTTTACCATCAATTGGCAAAAATAATTCTACTCTTAAATAATCTCTTTCGGCATCTGCGCCAGTCGCCTGGTCTCTACCTACCTTGTAAAGTTCCATTATGGCTTTTTCACTTTTAATTAAATCTGACTCAAACGGGAATTGCGTTTGGTAAGATTTTATAGCACTAGTACTATTTTTATCGTTTATATATGTCTTAGAGTCACTTTGTGCGGATGGGTTCTCGTCTAATGTATTAAATCCAGCTCCCATCAATTCCCAAGAATTTTGTCCGTCATCTCCTAAAATTCCTAAATAATCCGCAATTTTATATCTTTGTATTGTTTCTATTCCTGCCATTTTTATATTTCTCCTTTTTCAAAATATTTTAATTTCATTTGTATTTGATATTGCGCTGTATCTATGCTTGTTTGGACAGGAAAACCTGGAGTACTTACTTCTAGCGACATTGACTCTTTGCTTCCAGCCAAAATAGGCAAATTACCACTTAAATTTTCTCTATATATCCAGTCCGCAAATTGTTCGTAAAACTGGCTATTTTCTATATTCTGCATAACATCAGACCCATAACATTCTCTACTTGCAAATATAAATATAAATTGCTTTATAGAGTCTCCATTCACAAATCTTTTGACGATTGTTTCTGATGGCACAGTCTCTAATGTATAAGAAGTAAATTCCTCGCTTAAAAATTCAACATTTATGCTCTTTGCAAATTCATCCAAACAGGGACACTTCTTTATAAACTCTCTAATACTTTCAATTATAGTCACTCTCTACTACCTCCAATGAACCTAGCAACAGACCCTATTAGTTCATCTTTATTGTCTGCCATCATTCTTTTGTCCCAATACTTTCCTCTTTTTCCTCCTGCTCCAGCACCTTCCGAACCACGCCCAGCATTATTATAATAATGAACTTTAGCATAAGGCTGTATATATTTAATCTTATTAGTTTCTTCCCTAGCTGTATTTTTCAAAGTTCCTGTTTGTTTTGGAACATACGGGTCTGAAAGTCTTCTAACTTCATGTGTAAAAAATTTCTGTGCTTTGCCATTAGGCTCTAATCCCCTTGCCCTCATTATTTTATTAGCGTCTATATTTACACTTACATTCATCCCATCTTATTCTGCCTCCAATTCAAAATGTCTCATTTTCATGCTTCCAAAATCGCATTTAATGACTGATTTTATAATACTGACATCATCAAATTTATTTTGTAAATCTTTTAAAATGCAACCCTTGTCGCTTGTTATATCAAAACCAATAATTCCTTTTACAACTATATCTCCAGTTCTAAAAGTGTAATAGTGTTCTTTTTCAATTTCACTTAATTTATTATAAGCAAAAGGGTCTATATACATTTTCCCCCTAGCAATTACTGAAAAAGGCACTAAAATTTTAACACTATCAGCACTCAAAAGCCCTTTTTCTGTAACAGTCACATTTTTAGCCCCTTGATAGTCGACACCAAATAAATAAGTTCTTTTGTAAATTGTTTTATCAGAATCTTTGCCTTGATACTTATTATATAAAGTAAGATAATCTCCAAAAAACATATTAAACCCCCCTATACAAAAGCTCGGGAGGTAAATATGCTTTTAGTACATCATATTTAAGTTTGTCTATAGTCTTATTTCCAGCTGAGTAAGTAACCGAGTGACTTCCTACCGTTTCAGACTGTATCTCTTTATAGCCTTCTAACTCATATAAATAAATAAGGTCTATAATTTCACATGTTGCTATTTTTATATCTTCTGTAACTTCTTTTACTCTATTAAAAGTATTATAGTCTATATACTTAGTAGCCTTTATTGCATATTTATTGAATTTGTCTTGAGGAATAAATCCCCCAAGACTGCTATAAAATTCGTAATCAGCATAAATATTCATAAGTCTACCCTCTCGAAATAATTCTAGCGATAGGTATAGCTTTATGGTCTATATAAGTTTTAGACCCACTTGAATTATCATTCACAAGTTCCCAGTTAACCCCATTTTTTAGCTCTGCATCAGTTGGAGAAAGAGTCGCAACTGATTTTTTAGTAAATGAAATTCCAAAAGGTGCAAATACTTTTCTTTGTCTACTAATTAGATAAGTTTGCCCCCCGTTTTTCATTGCGTTTCTATCCATTTCGTATGGGGTTTCTGCTCCAACATCTACAAAGTGTATAGACCCATCTCCTAACGCATATGTTGTAAATTCTGTATATCCATCTCCAGCGCCCTCTGAGCTTTCAGCAACTTCCTTAGTTGGCATACCATCGTCAATCAAAACTATATTTCCATTCCAAGTACCGAGTTTTAATTCTCTTTCAATTCCTTGCGGGTCTGTATATTTTAGCCTTGCCATAAGATTTAAATTTTCCAAGTTAGTTGATACAACACTGTGCATTATAACAAGAGAAAAAGCCTCTTTATTGTCTCCACAAGCTTTTTGTAATGCGGTATTAAGAGTCTCAGCTTTAACTTTTTGATTTTCTGCGTCAACTTCTTTTGTTACATCAAAAGTATGATTATTAACAAATTCTAAATTTTTTGAACCTGTCATTGCGAAAATACCTTCTAAAACAGCTAACAAGGTTCTTTGGTCTATATTGTCCCAATACTTAGCAACTTGATTTCCTACATTTTCCATAAATGGAACTCCGCCAGTTACATCCTTACTAAAATCTTTTTCAACCCAAGAGTTTGCTCTCCCTACAACATGAACAGATTGTGAGAATGTCTTAGTTGTATTTGCAACTATGTCCGTCTGCCCATCATAATTGACAGCATCACCATCTATTATTCCAAACATAGGTATAGTACCATAAACCGCACCCGTTTGTTCTGAAAACAACGTCTTTAAGTCATCCCTCGGCTTTATTGCTCCCGATTTTATTAATTCATTTCTTTTTAGATTAGGTACAGTTTCAACATACTGCCCAAACACTTCCCCATTAAAATTTTTACTATCAAATAACGCCATCTTTTACCTCCCTATATACTTAACATTTCTTTGTTCTTTGCTATCATTTGCTCCATCAAGCTAACCTTAGTCTCTCCAGCGCCTCCGCCACTTGCACCAACAATTTTTGGAATATTATTTCCGCTTATAAAAGCTCCAGGGTCATTTGCCTGTAATTCTTTTATATAATCCTCAGCCCCCTCGAAAGCACCGTTTTTATATTCAAGCCCTTTTTCTTTCATTTTTATTTTTACAGCCTCTTTTGAAAGATTACTAGAAAACTTAAAATTACTTAAATAATTATCTAAGTTTAAATTATAAGTCTGCTCTGACATTTGACTTTCAATTAGCTCTTTATCTTTCTGAGCCTGCTCGGCTTTACTTTTCCAGTCATTAGCCTCCTTTTTCATACTTTCAATATCAATCTTTTCTAATTCAGAAACTTTTTTATTGACTGTTTCAAGTTCAGTTTCTTTACTTTCTAATTCTTCTTTTTTCTTCTCAACTTCTTTTTTATACTTCTCTATATCCCTCCCATTTTCGGACATGATTTTTTCTATAATCTCGTCCTCTAAATCCAAACCTTTTAAAAACTCTCTTTTCATAAAGCCCTCCTATTTCTATTTACAATTACGCTTTTTACGTGGTAGCCTCACGCATTGTCTAACTTTTTACGTCGCTTAGTAGACATCTATTTAAATAAATCAAGTATTTTAAGCATAAAAATAAGCCTTATTAATATAAGACTTTCTCATATGTTTCTCTAAATATATTAGCCTTGCATGGACACAATTCCCCTTTTATTCCTTGAATAATGTAATCACCTACATTAGCCTCATGTATACCTTCGAGTGTCCTTATATACATGCGTGGAGATAATTCCCCTAGACTTTGTTCAATCCAAACATTACCACTTTCAATAGCCCTAATTATCCATGCTGGCTCTTCCTTTTGTTCTATATTTCCTAACCATTTAAAAGCCTCAACAACAACTGGCTTCTTTCTATACTTACCCATCTTTTCTCTCCCTTTTACTAGCGTGAATAGCCTTCTGACTGACGCTCTTATTATATCCCAATACCTGGTGTCTATCGTTTTGCAATCTCAACTTAGCAACCTTGCTAAACTCTCTATATTCTTGTTTCTGTCTTTGCAATTTTATACTTGCATTTGTAAAATCATCTTTAAGACCAGCAGACTCATAAGCAATTAATTGTCTCTTAGTCTGTCTCATAGCCGTCTCAATTTTGCGCTGATACTGTAAAGCCTGGTAATGCGTATAAGTTCTCCCCTTGTATCCAATGTCGGGTGGGTCTATATTTTTTAATTGCTCTTTTGAATAAGCTGGAACAGATATGCCAGGAACAACTGCATAAAATTGGTGAGAACAATTCCAGCCCCCTAGACCATCACCCTGTCCCCAGCCCGTAACAACCTTCAAAGAAGGGTATTTCGTGCTTTTACCACTTAGACTGTACCATTTACCTTGCCATTTCTTATGATTTTTAATGCCTGCACCCTCACACCTTGCCCCACTATGTGCTGTAACTTCAACTATATCAGTATCCAAATCACTTATAACTTTATTATTAATATGTTGAGACATCTGATTAACTCCAGTCAGTACAGCCCTTCTAGTAGCAACATCTATCCTGTTAGCCCATCCAGTTTCGTAGTCTATAAATCTAAGTCCGCTATCAGCTAACTTTTTAACCGCTCCCTTAATAGCTGTCTTATAATCTAAAACTCCTGTGCTAACTTGAAATTGCGCCAGGTCTAAAGACTCTATATATATTTCTGTAAGTTTCTTACTAATAACTTTACCTTTTCTAATAGTGCAAAACCCTAATGTACCAGTCATATTTTTTAAAGTACCCTTTGTCTGTTCCTTTGCTGAATCTACATATCTTCTAAGTTCTTCTGACTCACTTAAATGTATCGGTGTCAACTTAGCATGTTCATACAAAACACTATCACTTTCAATAGATTTTATAGCATTCTCTTCAAATAATTTATCAACCGCATCAAATGATATACCGAGTATTTCAGCAATTTTCTTTTTTATAACCTTATCAGCCATTCCAGTCTCTTCTGCCCTTATTATTTGCCACTCCGCCATGTCTGTAATATTCCCAGCTTTTGCAATACGTCTTGCAATATCCGCTATTATAAAGTCCTCTAAGGCTTGAAATAAATCAACAAAATAACCTGGAATTTCTTTAAGTTCATTCGGTTGCAACATTTATTTCACTCTCCTACTGCGTACCTTCTATAATCTTTCTAGCCTCTTCCTTTGTAACACCTACCGAAATCGATATGACATTTATAGCTTGACCTATAGTAAGTTCACCAGCTGAATATTGGGTTAATATAGATATAAGCGATTGAGTCTGAGCGCCATTTAAAGTTTTTCCTGCTACGTCCTCGGCATCATCAACTATCTTCTCTTCATTCAAAGAAGCATCTGAGTTATTAGTTGCATTAGTATTCACTTCATCGCTAAAAGCATTATCCTCTATCAAGTCGCTAGTATCGGGCATCATTTTCAAAGCCTCATCCTCGGTAACTCCATATTTCTTCATTATGTATAACTCGGGTCTAATCAACCCTGATGCTACATCCTGTTGCATTGCTAAAAGCTCTGAATCTTTATCTATAATAACACTATCATCCCAATTAAACGTTGTTTCATACTTCAAACTAGGTGTAAATCCTGCTAAAATAGACCATTTATCTATAGAGTAAATCAAGCCTTCTAAAGCATCCTCTAACGATTTTTGCATATCTGTTACAGTAGAATATAGACGTTGCTTACTAGTCTTTATTTCTG
>NZ_JBJODA010000026.1:0-42444 GCF_045899875.1 Clostridioides sp. GD02377 | reverse complement strand
AATTCTATGACGCAGGAACCCTGTGACTTTAGTCATGGGAGGTTCAGGAATTAGTTGAAGTTATTAAAAATATAGATAAAGTAGAAGCACAACCTTTACTTAAGGGAATAATAGAAAAATTAAATAGTATAATAGATATAGGTCTTGGATATTTAAGTTTAGATAGAGAGACATCTTCACTATCAGGAGGTGAATCTCAGCGTATAAAGATGGTCAAATATCTGAATAGTAATCTCGTTGATTTAATGTATATCTTTGATGAGCCGAGTGTAGGGCTTCATCCAAAAGATGTATATAAATTAAATAAACTTCTAAAACAATTACGTGATAAAGGAAATACAATTATAGTTGTTGAACATGACCCAGATGTCATTAAGATTGCAGACCACATTGTAGATGTGGGGCCAAAGGCTGGTAAGTATGGTGGAAAAATTGTGTATGAAGGAAGTTATGACAATCTACTTGTAAGTGGAACGGTTACAGGGAATGCCTTAAATAAATCTCTTTCTATTAAAGAAAATGTAAGAGAGCATAGAGGATATTTAGAACTTAAAAACTGCAATACAAACAACTTAAAAAATATATCTATTAAAATACCTAAGGATGTGTTGACTTTAGTTACAGGAGTAGCAGGTGCAGGTAAAAGCACATTAATTAAGGCTGAATTCTTAAAGCAAAATCCTAATACTGTACTTATAGACCAAAGTCCTGTATCAGTAAACTCAAGGTCAAGTTTAGCAACATATAGTGGCATTATGAACAATATAAGAAGCGTATTTGCAAAAACAAATGGAGTGAAGGCTTCTTTATTTAGTTCAAACTCAGAGGGGGTTTGTGATAATTGTAAGGGGTCTGGAATAGTAGAAATGAATCTTGCTTTTATGGATAGTATAAAGAACACTTGTAATATTTGTGAAGGCAAAAAATTTAAAAAAGAGGTTTTAGAATATAAATTTCAAGGGAAGAATATAATAGAAGTTCTTGAAATGTCCGTATTAGATGCGATTGAATTTTTTAGTTTAAGACAGATTAAAACAAAATTACAATGTATTGAAAAAATGGGTATTGGATACCTTACTTTAGGGCAAACTCTCGATACATTATCTGGAGGGGAATGTCAAAGATTAAAGCTTGCTAGTGAATTAAATAAGGAAAGCTCAGTATATATATTGGATGAGCCTACAACAGGACTTCATATGGCAGATATTGAAAATTTTATAAGTATAATTGAAGAAATTGTAGATAATGGAAATACAGTTATAATAATTGAACATAATATAGATGTAATTAAAAGAGCAGACTGGATTATTGATATAGGTCCTGAAGGTGGAGCAAAAGGTGGAAAAGTAATATTTGAAGGAACTCCAAAACAATTGTGCAACAATAGAGTATCATTAACAGCAAAATATATAGTATAATAAATAAAATATAATTAATATAATGATATATTAATGAGTAGAATGGGTATATAAAATGATACTTAAACTTAACAGTAGTAAATAATATGAGAAATATTCAAATTTAATTAAATATAGTGTCAGAAATCCGTTTAGATATCAAGCTTTTAACGGTTCTGGCATTTTTTATTATTTTTAGGGAGAATATTGAGCAATTATTCTCCAATAGTTACTTTTTTGTGCCTACTTGCAAGTTTGATATTATAATCTTAACATGTAATTTATGGAATAATTTATTGATATATTAAAATAAGGGTTATTACTAAATTAAATTTTAAATATTGTTAAGTAAAACTCATAAAAAGGAGTGAGATAAATGATAAATGATATCTTGACATTATTATCTGAGAGAAGTGATTTTTTTATAAAGTTATCTATAGAGCATTTGACAATTTCTATTATTTCTATAATAATCGCAATTGTTTTAGGTGGGATAATTGGTATTATTGTAAGTGAATTTCATAGTTCTTCTAAACCTATATTGGGAACTATCAATTTTCTATATACAATTCCATCCATTTCTATGTTAGGATTTTTAATACCATTTTCTGGGATTGGGAATACTACTGCTGTTATTGCTCTTACTATTTATGCACTATTACCTATGGTTAGAAATACATATACTGGAATCACTAACGTAGATAAAAATATCCTTGAAGCAGCTAGAGGGATGGGAAGTACAGACTTTCAGATACTATATAAAATAAAGCTTCCACTAGCTCTACCAGTTATCATGTCTGGTATTAGAAACATGGTCATTATGACAATTGCATTGGCTGGTATTGCCTCGTTTATAGGTGCAGGAGGACTAGGTGTAGCCATATATAGAGGAATCACAACAAATAATACAGTGATGACAATCACTGGAAGTATACTTATCGCTTTATTAGCGTTAGTATTTGATTTTATTTTAGGATTAGTAGAAAGATTTTTTCAAAGAAAAAGAAAAAAGAAAAATAGAAAAAAAGTTTTTGCCATTCTAGGAAGTTTTATTATAGTGCTAGCCATCTTTACATCATACTTCTTTAACTCTTCAAAAACTCAAACTATTCATATTGCTACAAAACCTATGACTGAACAATATATCCTTGGTGAGATGTTGGATATTTTAATTGAAAAGAATACAGGTTTAAAAGTAGAGATTACACAAGGTGTAGGTGGAGGAACGTCTAATATTCAGCCAGCTATGGAAAATGGGGAATTTGATATTTATCCAGAGTATACAGGAACAGGCTGGAATATGGTACTTAAGAAAAATGAATTATATACTGAAGATATGTTTAATAAACTACAGTCAGAATACAAAAATAAACTTAAGATGCAATGGACTGGTATGTATGGTTTTTCTAATAGTTATGCATTAGCAGTTAGAAAAGAAGTTGCAGAAAAATATAATTTAAAAAATATATCAGATTTAAAAGAGATATCTTCTAAATTGACGTTTGGAGCAGAGTATGATTTTTATGAGAGAGAGGACGGATATACTCCATTGTGTAATACGTATGGATTAAACTTTAAAAATACAGTTGATTTAGATATTGGATTAAAATATCAAGCTATCAATGAGGGTAAAATTGATGTAATGCCTATATTCACAACTGATGGTCAGTATAGTGTTTCAGACGTTGTAGTTTTAAAAGATGATAAAAACTTCTATCCATCCTATCAATGTGGAAATGTTGTTCGTTCAGAAGTGTTAGAGGAGCATCCAGAGTTATCAAAAGTATTTAAAGTGGTTGAAAATATTTTGACTGATAAAGAAATGGCTAAAATGAATTATGATGTAGAAAACAATAATTTAGAACCTAGAGATGTTGCACGTGAGTTTTTGAATAAAAAAGGTCTTTTATAATTGGAGGAAATATAATGACACCTATTATACAATTTAAAAATATTGAAAAACAATATGATGATAAATCTATAATAAATAATCTTGATTTAGATATAGAAAAAGGAGAATTTTTAACTGTTATTGGTTCATCTGGCTCAGGGAAGACAACACTTTTAAAAATGATTAATGGTTTAATTTTGCCAGATAGAGGAAGTATATTGATAAATCAAACAGATATTAAAAACGAGGATTTAATTAAATTAAGAAGAAAAATAGGATATTGTGTACAGGGAAGTGTTCTTTTTCCTCATATGACTGTTGAAGAAAATATTTCATATGTACCAAATCTTCTCAATAAAAAAAATAAATCAGAAGTGAAAAGTGCTGTAGACAAGTGGATGGGGATAGTAGGCTTACCAAATGATATGAAAGTTCGTTATCCATCGGAATTATCCGGTGGCCAACAACAACGTGTAGGTATTGCAAGGGCTCTAGCTTCTTCTCCAGAAATTTTACTTATGGATGAACCCTTTGGAGCGGTAGATGAGATTACACGAAAGCAATTACAGAAAGAGATAAAAGAAATTCATAAAAAAACAGGAGTTACAATTATATTTATTACACATGATATTTATGAAGCCTTGATTTTAGGCACAAAGACTTTGGTATTAAATCATGGAGTTATTCAACAGTATGACACTCCTAAGAATATTTTAAATTCTCCTGCTAATCAATTTGTGGACCAATTATTGAATATAAAAAAATCTATAATAGATGATGAGGATTTAAAAGAATAGATTTAATGAATAAATTAAAAGTTAAATTATCCTGATAAAAACTATTGCCTTAGAGTTAACTTCAAGTTGTATACTTAGAGTGTAAAAAAATTAGATTAGGCATAGGGGGATGAGAAATGAATAGAGAAAAAGATTTAGGTATAGGAGCAGTTTTTCCTATTGGAGAAGAAAATAAAGCATTTGCGCAGTATTTTACAGGAGAATGTTATCTGAATATGCTCACTACTAAGGGCGTGGCAGTTGGTAATGTAACATTTGCACCTTCTACAATAAATTCGTGGCATGTACATCATAAGGGCGGTCAGATTTTACTTGTAACTGGAGGTAGAGGATATTATCAAGAATTTGGAAAGCCAGCTCAGGAATTACATGCAGGTGATGTAGTAAACATACCACCAGAAATAAAGCACTGGCATGGAGCTGCACCTGATAGTTGGTTTCAGCATTTAGCTATAGAGGTGCCAGCTGAAGGTGCTTTCAATGAATGGCTGGAGCCTGTATCTGATGAAGATTATAGTAAACTCAAATAAAAATTTTAGATATGATGTTGAAATAGAGATGATATTAAAAGTAGTAAATATTAATATTTCATATAAAATGTAAATAGCATAGAGTGTATACTGAGTAAATTACTAAATATACACTCTTTTTGTTGTGTATAATAAAAAATTATGCAAAATAGTAGTATTTGAGAAAATAAAATTAGTATAATAAAAGAAACTAAAAGATTAATAATTCAGTATACATATGTAATTTGGGGGAAATAAAATGGAGACTATAATGGTTGTGGAAGATGATGTCATGCTTAATAATGGTATATGTTTTAACTTGCAAAGTGAAGGCTTTCAAGTTATACCAACATATAATCTAAAGGAAGCAAAAGAAAAGTTTAAGACAGAAAAAATAAATTTAATTATACTAGATGTAAATCTTCCTGATGGAAGTGGATTTGAATTTTGTAAAGATATAAGGAATGATTCAAAGATGGGTATTCTTTTTTTGACAGCTTGTGATATGGAATCTGATATTGTAAATGGATTTAAGATAGGAGCAGATGATTATATAACAAAACCATTTAGTATAAACATATTAATGCAGAGAATAAAAGCACTACTTAGAAGATGTGGTAGTGATATACAAGAAAATATTTTAATTGAGGGTGATTTTGAATTTAATTTTGACAAAATGACAGTTAGTAGAAACAATGAAAGTATAGTTTTTTCACCTATAGAATATAAGATTCTAAAACAATTAGTACAACATAAAAATGAAATAGTTACAAGACAAGCGTTGATAGATGCAATATGGGATAGCGATAGTGAATATATGGAAGAACATGCACTAACTGTAAATATAAATAGATTGAGAAAACGAATAGACCAAAAAACGTCTAAACATAAATATATAAGGACTGTCTATGGAATAGGATATATGTGGGCTGGTGAACAAGATGAGAAATAGCAAAACTTCAACGAAAAACTACTATAAAAGTATTTCTATTGTATATTTTATAGTATCTATCTTAACCTTTATAGTTATAAAATCACAAACTAATAAAATCTTGTATATGTATTCTGATTCAATTGATATTATTAAAAATATTGATTGTATTATTTTAATTTTTATAATCTTTATGTTTCTAATATCATTATTTTTTGTATTTAAAATAAGAAGAGATATAGTTGACTTTAGTAATAATATTGTATGTAATATAGATGATTTTATAGCAGGTAATAAAAATATTAAGTTTAATTTAAATGAAGATACTTTAACTGCAAAAGTTCAAAATAAAGTAAAACATATGATAGAGATAATTGAAATTAAAAATAATAAATATGTAGATGAAAAAGAAAATATAAAAACTTTAATATCAGATATATCACATCAAATAAAAATACCAATAGCTAATATATCAATGTATAATGAGACTTTATTGCAAAAAGAATTGGATAGAAAAAATCAAGTATCGTTTTTAGAAAATATGCAAAATCAGGTAAACAAATTAGACTGGTTGGGAAATTCTCTTATAAAAATATCGAGATTAGAAACAGGAATTATATCTTTAAATGTAACTAAAAGCAGAATAAGCGATACTATCGCAAGTGCTTTAAGTGGTGTGTTTTTAAGGCTTGAGGAGAAAAATATATCATTAGAAATTGATTTAGATGATAAGGTAGAGGTTTATCATGATAAAAAGTGGACTGGTGAAGCTTTATTTAATATTATAGAAAATGCAGTCAAATATACGCCTGAAGGTGGTAAGGTAGGAATAAAAGTTGACAAGATGGACATCTTTACTAAGATTATTATAAGTGATACTGGAATAGGTATAGATGAGAGCGATATAAATAATATATTTAAGAGGTTTTATAGAAGTATAGAAGTCACAAATATAGATGGGATAGGAGTAGGGCTATATTTAGCAAGAGAGATTATAAATAAACAGAGTGGGTTTATAAAAGTCGATTCTCAGAAAAATGTTGGAACTACATTCAATATCTATATGAAAAATTGAGAACAATATTAAAAAGTAAGTGTAATGTTTATAAAAAATTTATATTTAAAATCTTTGGAGATAGTGCATATAGTGTTTGTTAGATAACACCATATGCACTATTTTTATTTAAATGTCTCAAAACTGTTATAATTGATGTCTAAAATATAACAGTCCTGTGAGGATTAAAAGATGCTTAGATGATAATATTTAAGTAAGAAATTTATTCTAAGTAAAAAAACTTATCAAATTAGAATTTCGGCATACATTTAGGAAACATATTAAAAAAGTTAGTAGGGAGATATGATTATGAGAATATTGGAAACTAAGAATTTAAAAAAATATTATGGAAAAGGTGAAAATATAGTAAAAGCTTTAGATGGAATAGATATAAGTATAAATAGAGGTGAATTTGTCGCAATAGTAGGGACATCAGGAAGTGGAAAAAGTACATTACTACACATGATAGGAGGTCTTGATAGAGCGAGTAGTGGAGAAGTAATTATTGAAAGTAATAATATATTCAATATGGATGATGAAGAGCTTACAATATTTAGAAGACGTAATGTAGGTTTTGTATTTCAAAATTATAATTTAGTTCCAATACTAAATGTTTATGAAAATATAGTATTACCAATTGAACTTGATGGATGCAAAATAGACACTAAATATGTAGATGAAATAATACAAGTTTTAGGGCTTACTCAAAAAGTGGATGATTTACCAAATAATCTATCAGGGGGACAACAACAGAGAGTTGCTATTGCAAGAGCCTTGGCTACAAAACCATCTATAATATTAGCTGATGAGCCAACAGGTAATTTAGATAGTAAAACAGAACAGGATGTATTAGGTCTTTTAAAAGTTACTAGTAGCAAGTTTAGTCAAACTATAATTATGATAACCCATAATGAACAAATTGCTCAAATGGCAGATAGAATTATAAGAATTGAAGATGGAAAAGTTGTAAATAGAGGTGAGACTGATGTTAGAAAATAACAATAAAGAAATCATAAAAAAGTTGAGTGATAGAAGCTTTAAAGCAAATAAAACGAGGAATTTGGTTTCAGTAATTGCGATAGCGTTGACGACAATTTTATTTACATCGTTATTTACAGTAGGATATAGTATGTTAGAAGCCTTTGATAGCTATAAAGCTATGGAATATGGAACAAATAGCCATGTTCAACTTCAGGATGTAAATAAAAGACAGATTGAAATTATAAAAAAAGATAGTTCAGTAGACAAAAACAGTATTGGTATAATGAAGAATATAGGAAGTTTAAAAAATCCAGAGTTTTCAACACAGACGGTAAATTTGGCTGTCTATGATGAAAAAAGTCTTGAAAATGCTGTAAATGTAGAGATGATTGAAGGAAGTTTACCAAAGAATAATGATGAAATAGTTATGCCTATAGAAGTACTAGATATGTTGAAGTTACCTCATAAAATAGGTACTGAAGTAAAGGTGATAATTTCAAAAGTTAAAGATGGAGTATCAACTGATGAAAAAGAAACTTTCAAATTTATATTAAGTGGATATTTTGGATACAAGACAGCCACAGCAATACCTCTACATGATGTATATGCAAGTGAAGCTTTCTATAATAATTATAAGGAAAAAAATGAAGTAGCGGCTACAAGTCTAGTTCTTAATTTCTTAGATGATAATAATTTGCAAGCTAGATTTGATGAATTAATTAAGAAGATTCAACCATATTCAGGAAAAGCAAGCATAAATCCTGTATATCTAAGTAAACAAGGAACCACTTTTAAAGAAATGATTAAAAATATATTACCAATAATATTAATCATAGCACTTATTCTTTTAAGTGGATATTTGTTAATTTACAATATCTTTTATATTTCAGTAGTTAAAGATATAAAATATTATGGCTTATTAAAAACAATAGGAACGTCACCATATCAATTAAAAAAATTGATTATTAAACAAGCTAATAGACTATGTATAGTGGCAATACCAATAGGTCTAGTATTAGGTTTTTTATTGGGGATGATATTTGTTCCTTTGGTTGGTAAATTTATGGATGGATTAAATAGTAACGCATTTGAATATTTTAATCCATTAATATTCGTATTTGCCATTGTGTTTTCATATATAACTGTAAGACTTTCATGTCAAAAACCTGCTAAGATTGTAAGTTCTGTATCACCTATAGATGCAGTGAGATATAGTGACAAAAGTAATAGGGTTAGACGTAAATCTAAAAAAGGGAGAAATGGTTCCAAACTTCATAAAATGGCACTTTCAAATCTATTTAGAAATAAACGTAAAGCAATTTTAGTTTTAGTTTCTATGTCGTTAAGCTCTATAATATTCTTAACTGTATCTGCAATTATAAGTAGCTCTAATCCAGAAAAAGCTGCTGAAGGTATGATGTTAGGAGATATAGAAATACATCATGGTCTTGTTGATTCTGTAAAATTTGAAGAGAATGATATTATTCCAATTGATGAAAAATTAATTAAAGATATTAAAAATATAGATGGAGTAAGTAAGGTAAGTAAGTTATACAAAGATTTAAGTTATATAGCTTATGAAGGTGATTTGAAAGATGAGATATTGACTCAAGAAGTAGATACAGAATATAAAAAGCAATTTCTTCAAAATAGAAATCCAGATGAAGATGCAAAGGAAAGGGGATTCTTAACTTCTGATACAATTGGATTATCCTCAGGAGAATTACTAAGTAAATTGTCAAAGAATAATATCATATATTCTGAAAAAAATCCTAAGATATTATCAGGTAATATAGATGAGAAGAAATTTGATGCAGGTGGATATGTGGTAATTAATGGGCATAAAGGAAGTAAGATAAAAGCAGGAGACAAAATTAAATTTAAATATTTAAAAGGAAAGAATATAGATGAAGGGTATGTAAATACTGAGTTTAAAGTTATGGCAGTTCTTGATGGAGCAAAGAATTTTCAAATAAGAATGTATATTAATGAAAATGACTTTAAAAATATGGTTGAAAAATCATATATACAAAATCTAATAATAGATGTAAATGGCAATATGAAATCTATTGAAGGTAAAATAAAAAATTTGAATGAAAAATATAATAATCCCTATACAAAGATTTACTCAAAAAATATTTATATAGAAGAAGCACGAGAAAGTCAAAAAGTCATAAAAATCGTAGGTATGAGTGCAGTGTTTATAATAGGATTAATTGGAGTGTTAAACTTTATAAATACGATGATAACGAATATAATGTCTCGTAAACAGGAATTTGCAATGATTGAAGCAGTAGGAATGACAAAAACACAGCTTAAGAAAATGATAATACTCGAGGGATTTTATTATGGTGTAATAATAACGATTATAAATCTTATATTTGGAAGCATGGCTACATTTTTAGGATTTAATATTATGAAATTAAGATACTCTGTGTATACCTATCCAGTAGAAGCACTGATAATAAGTGTATTGATAGTATTCTTGATAACATCTATAGTGCCTTTGCTAGTTTATCATAATATTTCTAAAGATAGTATTGTTGATAGGATTAGAGAAGCTGAATAAAGTTTATATAGAGTGATTTTGATAAGATTTATATAGAGTATTTTGTAATTTCAAAAACGATATTGAGAGTATCAAAATAAACATGTAAGAGAGGCACTTCAAGTTGAAGTGCTTTTTATGTAGGAAAATAAATCAAAACATTAGCAAATAATGTGAAAAATAAAATAAAATAATATGCTATCGTTAAAATAGGAGGTGTTTCAGGTGGATAATAATTTAATTACTATTGAAAAAGCTTTGGATTATATAGAAATACATCTTTTAGATGAACTGTTGGATTTAGAAGCTATTGCTAAAGAAATGGGATATTCAAAGTACCATTTACATAGAATGTTTACATCCATTGTAGGTTTTACTGTTCATAATTATATACAAAGACGTAGATTGACTGAAGCAGCAAGAATGCTTATTTTTACAGAAAAGCCGATTATTGAAATCGCTTTAATTTCAGGGTATGATACACAGCGTTCTTTTTCAAAGGGATTTAAAAAGATGTTTAAGTATAGTCCAAATTTTTTTAGGAAACATAAAGACTTCTTACCAATACAATTAAAATTTGATATCAATAATCGGAAAAAGTTACGTGGAGATATGATTTTAGACATTAAAAAAGTCGATTGTACAGATATAAATATTGTTGGGTATTCTGGTAAAGTAAAAAGAGGATTTCATATTATTGGAAAGTGTTGGAGGGATTTGCATAAAAATAAAGAGCTGATAGAAAACAAAGTAGATTTAGATTTCTTAATTGGAGTCAATGATTATAGTGATTTTAAAGAAATTGAAAATACACCTTCATTTACATACATTGCAGGAGCACAAGTATCTTGTTTTGGTAAGTTACCTAATGGAATGGTAAAATTCACACTGTCAAAAAGTAATTATATTGTTTTTACTTTCATTGGAAAAAATGAAGATAGTATGCAAAATGTTGTGGAATATATTTATCGAGAATGGTTTCCTAATTCAAGTTGTCAATTAAATGAAAATAATTTATATGATTTTGTAAAATATGGAGAAAATGCTGATAATAGTGGTTTGAGCGAAATTCAGTTTTGGGTTCCAATTCTTTAAAAAAAGTAACAATATTAAAGTAGAGAAATTCAAATAAAAATAGTTTTATAACTCTATATGTCAATAAGGAATTTATAAACAATAGAAAAAATTACTTTATTATAAGACTATGATAAAATATAATTAAATAATGTATTTAATTTTGTAAAGGGTGAGGTGTTCTAAAACGAATGAATCCAGAAAATGAATTACTTAGAAATCTAGATAAATTACATACAACAGAATTAGGTATGGTAAGAATTAAGAAAAACCTTTCTTTAGAGACAAATGATGTAGTGGGCTGGTGTAAAATTAAAATAGAAGCTCCAAATACTATTATTAATAGAAAGGGAAAGAACTGGTATATAAGTGTAGATAATTGTATTATAACAGTAAATGCTTATAGCTACACAATCATTACAGCTCATAAAGAAAAGAAATGAATTGCAACATATAGAAATCAGGAGTATTTTATGCTATCTATTGTGTAGTAAATATGAACATTATGAAAACCATCAAGATGAATGGCTTTACTATACTTGATGGTTTTTTTGATATTGTTATACCATTCCATTTTTTTATTTCTTTAGTATATCATTCTTAGTTAAGCCATTTGATTTAGCTTGAGGATTCCATTGATAATTACCCATAAATTTATATAGAAATCTAGGAAAATTAGGTGAAATAAAAATATTATTTTTATCAGGATTATCAAGATTTATATTGTCATTAAGTATATTTCTTGATAATTCTTTTAGTGTAATGCCTAATTTTTTCTTAGGGCCTTTATCCAAAGGTATAGAAGTCAGTGAGCCAAACATCTC
Source organism: Clostridioides sp. GD02377 (assembly GCF_045899875.1). NCBI lineage: Bacteria > Bacillati > Bacillota > Clostridia > Peptostreptococcales > Peptostreptococcaceae > Clostridioides > Clostridioides sp. GD02377. The sequence goes on along the minus strand of NZ_JBJODA010000026.1, from coordinate 30,438 downwards.
TCCAGCACCAATTCCAACACCTTGAACCCATATAAAATTGACCTTTTTACACCAATGTTCTACCATCTGAATTGCCAAATGATTATGTTTACCCTCATAGAATCCACAGTTAACAATTGCATACACTGGGATAGGCTTTTTATTTTGTGTTTTTAAAAACTTTTCACACTCCTCTAAAAAGTGAACTAAATGAGATGGAATCCCATCTACATAAAGAGGAAATGCAATTACCAATCTATCACAATTAAGTATAGAATTAAGAGCATCAGGATATTTAGAAGGGTTATCTACTTTAAATGTAAAAACTTTATTGTCCTTTTGAATAAGTTGTTCTACTTCAGATAAAAAATATTGTGAATTATTTTTATTTACTTTTGGACTACCATTTATCATTGTTATATTCATATAGATTCACCTCTTATATCTTGTATATTTTCATAAAAACAAACAGAGTGTCCTTTCATATTAAAATTTATAGAATTTCCACGTACTAATTTGGTAGCAGTATCTTTTTCAGCTTCTGTAATGTGATTTCCATAGAAGATGGCTTTTAAATTTATCTGTTTGCTATATCTACTTTTATGACGCATCATATTATCTTTCATTACAAAGTATGGTAGGATATAGCTAATACTTTTATCAAGTATGTTTTTTACAAAAGGGCTGAATCCTCCATAACAACATCTGCTTATTATAACAAGCCCATCAGATTCATTTATAAGTTTACCCATATTGCTATAATAATCTTTTACAACACATTCAGTAGGTGTTTTAATCCAGCAGCCAAAACAGCCAATACACTTGTGAATCTCCTTTGTGTTTGGAAGTATTTTTATATCGTCATCAAGTTTAGGTGATAATTTATCTAATTCTTCTTCAGTTAAATCATGTATTAAAAGTCTCATAAGTTTCATCTCCTTTTATGTATGCTTATTTCTAAAAATTATATCTTACAAATTTTTTAGTAAATCTTTACACCAGTTAATTACAAAATTATAATAGTCAACTCCATAAACCATTGTGGAATACATGTATGCATATTGTTCAATACAATGATTTTTTTCTGCATCAATTTTTTGTTTATTTAGTTTATCTGAGAGTGATTCAACCTCAGCTATAAATAGTTTTAAGTTTGTTTCAATTATTTCTTTAGGTAGATACTTGTAAAAGAATATATTAACAAGATGGTCTTGCTTTGTTTTAGAAAATTTTATCGGTTTTTTTAGCCATTCAAGAAAGTATTCTTTACCTGCATCAGTTATAGAATATATTTTTTTTAATTTGCTACCATCAATAGCTTCATGACAGTGGATATATCCCTTTGTTTCTAATCTTTTAAGTGCTGGATAGATACTGCCAAAACTAGCATCAAAAAAGTATGATGTACTATGTGACATCCATTGCTTTAAGTCGTACCCACTTAATTTTTCTTCCATTAAGAATCCTAAAATAATGTATTCTAACATATTGCCTCCTAATATCAATTAGATATATATCGATTCGATATAAATATTATTACAGATAATAAATATTGTGTCAATATGATTTTTAAAATAAACTTAAAAGGAATTAGGAATTAGGAATTAGGAATTAGGAATTAGGAATTAGGAATTAGGAATTAGGAATTAGGAATTAGGAATTAGGAATTAGGAATTAGGAATTAGGAATTAGGAATTAGGAATTAGGAATTATTTATGTAAATAGATTAATATAAAATGTAATTAAACATTAGTGAAAAATTAAAGATAGTTAAATTAAAGTAATGGTCTAATATATGAAATTTATAGTGACTTTATAATTTAAAGATAAACTTGGGTGCTATTGACAAAGAATAAAATTAGCAGTAAAATAATTGCATGAGCAAATAGATTATTGCGCACGCAAGAATCAGCGACAAATAATAAATAAGGAGAGAATATGAGAGAGCTATTAAAATGGGTTTCCATTATAAATAGATATAATACAAATTATATTGACAGGAAATTGGCGGACATTGGAATCAATAATAGCCAATATTTTTATGTGTTACACATATGTATTAATCCAGGTATTACACAAGATACTATATTTGAAAAAATCCTTGTAAATCCTAGTAATATAACAAGAGCTTTGGCGAATTTAGAAAAAGAAGGATTTATCACTAGAAAACCAAGTGTAAAGGATAAAAGAACATGGCATTTATACCCTACAGAGAAATCTTTAGAATGTTATGATGAAATATTAAAAATAACAAATGGATATGTAGAAGAATTGTTGAGTTCATTTGAAAAAGAAGAGAAAGAGTTGTTTATATCAATGTTAGAAAAAGTTGCATTTTTAGCTATTGATATGAATGAAGAAGCAAAATTGGAGGCGAAGGAAATTGGAAGAAAACTATAAAGAACCATTGGAATATGATAAAGTTTCAAAATTATTAACTAAGTATGCAATTCCTAGTATTATAGCAATGTTAGTAAGTGCCTTATATAACATTGTTGACCAAATATTTATTGGGCAAGGTGTTGGGGTATTAGGTAACGCTGCTACAAATGTTACTTTCCCATTAACTACAATATGTACAGCAATTGCCTTATTATTAGGTGTTGGAGGCGCATCTAAATGCTCATTAGAATTAGGAGCTAAAAACTCAGAAAAGGCTACAAAAGCAGCAGGAAATTCAATCTGTTTGATGGCTATTTTTGGAGTAAGTTTGTTTATAATAGTATCAATATTCTTGACACCATTATTAAAATTCTTTGGCTCTACACCAGAAATACTACCTTATGCACACACATACACAAAAATTACATCAATCGGATTACCATTTCTTATAATGTCCACTGGAATGAGTAAGTTGATACTTGCAGATGGAAGACCAAAAGCTTCTATGTTTTGTATGTTAGTAGGAGCAGTCATTAATACAATCTTAAATCCATTATTTATATTTGTTTTTAATATGGGTATTGCTGGGTCTGCTTTAGCAACTGTCATTGGGCAGTTTATATCTTTTGCAATAAGTATTTATTATATAAAGAACTTTCAACATATCAAATTACATAAGAAAAGTTTTAAATTAGAGAGTATAATTTATAAACATATATTTGCACTAGGTTCAAGTTCATGTTTTAATCAATTAGCAATGACTGTAACACAGATAGTTATGAACAATACATTGGCATACTATGGAGCTAGGTCAGTTTATGGAAGTGAGATTCCACTTGCTTGCGTTGGTATTATTATTAAAGTAAATATGATTTTTATATCTATAATTATAGGTATAGCACAAGGTATGCAACCTATTATAGGATATAATTATGGAGCTGAAAATTATAATCGTGTAAAAGAAGCATATAAGTTAGCAGTAGGAAGTGCAACTGTTATAGCTATTATTGCATTCTTATGCTTCCAACTATTCCCACGACAAATTACATCTATATTTGGTAATGGAAATGAGACTTATTTTATATTTGCAGAACATTATTTTAGGACTTTCTTGTTCTTAACATTTATAAATGGTGTTCAAATAATATCATCAACTTTCTTTACATCAATTGGGAAATCAGTACTGGGACTTTTTACTTCTTTGACTCGTCAGATTCTATTCTTAATTCCATTGATAGTAATCTTACCAATGTTTATGGGAATTGATGGAGTAATGTTTGCAGGTCCAATAGCAGATGCTGCAGCGGCAATTGTATGTATATACTTTGCACTTCATGAAATGAAGTCATTAACTATAAAGCAAAATAAGATGATTGGTAATCATAAGGAGATTGTGGAAGTATAAGAGAATCTCTAAGAAATGTAATAAATTAAATTTTATTGATTAATACTAAAATAATATTCATGTATAATTTTAGAGGTGCATTTTCAGGAGCTACAGCGAGATTGCAGAGTATAGATACTTTATCTTACTTGAAAAGATTGTTTAAAAAACACTCAAATCTGCATAATAGCTCATGAAAATGCACTATTTATAATGCTTGTTTTTTTAATAAAACTAAAAAACTATCTCCATTCAGTTACATTACTCAATGGTAATCTAGGTCTCATTGATGGTTCTTCATCAGGATAACCTAAAGATATTGCAGCTACTAATTGATTATCTGTATCTAGCCACTCACATAATTCACGATATGCAAAGTATACATCACAAATCCAAAGACTACCTAGACCTAATTCTACAGCCATAAGTGACATGTTTTGAATGGCAGCTCCAATTGATTGTATGTTTGCCATTTCATAGAAGCGTTCTTCAGCAGATAAGCTTTCTAAAGGTGATTTACCTAATTTGTTTAAAATAAAGATTGTTACTGGAGCTTGTTCCATAATTTCAACTGTGTAATTTGCACCAGCTATATGTTGACGACTCTCTGGAAGAAGTCCATTATCATCAATTTCATTTTGAATACCCTTGCTCATGGCTTTAAGCATAGATTCTTTTTCAGTTTCAGTGACAACAACAAAATGCCATGGTTGTCTGTTTTTAGATGAAGGTGCATTTATTCCAGCTTCAATTATTTTTTCTATGGTTTCATGTGAAATACTTTGATTTTTATATTTTCTAATACTGCGTCTTTTTGATATAGAATCACTTATCATCTTAAGTAACCTCCGTTTATTTTTTGGGAAAATACATTTGAGTTTTAGTTTCCATTTTTAATTATTTTAGCATTAATCAGGAAAAAAGTCATTAATCTTGGTATAGGGTTGTATTTGATATTATATTAAGGACTATATAGAAGACTAAACTATAAAAATTTAGTATTGTTTTGTGAATTATATAAAATTCTATAAAGCAGGAACTTTGTGGTTTTAGTCATGAGAGGTCCAGATGTGTAAAAGAGTAACATATATGTTTTCTATTAAAAGTTACATATGAAAGTATTGGATACTTATAAATATAAAATATTGTGAATAAAATATGATAAATATAATAATCTATATGTTTACATTAGAGAATTTATATACTATAATTATTTAAAACTAAATATGAACACTGAAGAGGTGATGTAGTGAAATTAGATATGGATAGTATGATATATATACTAATTTATATGACATTATTGGTATCTATCATTGGAAGTATAATTTATTTTTGTAAAGACCTCTTAAATCATAGAATTACATATGTTTTAATAAGAAACATATTTGTAAATAGAAATACATACTCTGAAGAAAGATTGCCTAAACAGTATATCGTTTTTCAAAAATATGATATTTGGAGGTATTGTAGTCTGTTTTAATTTGAAATGAATCTATTATAATTCTAAAGATTAAAAATAAAAGGAGATAATAAAATGGATTTCATTTCAAGTATATTACAAGGATTATTAAGTATATTATTTAACTTTACAGGAGATTTTGGGATTTCTATTGTACTTATAACTTTAATAGTGAAGTTAGTACTAATGCCACTGTCATTAAAACAAAGATTTTCTGTAAAAAAACAGCAAGAATTAGCAGAAAAAATGGAACATATAAAAGAAAAGTATAAGAATGATACTAAAGAATTGGAAAAGCAAATACAAGTAAATTCTATAGAAAGTATGAAGAGTATGCTGGGATGCCTTATAATTTTAGTGCAAATGCCAGTAGTATATGCGTTATATCATGTATGTCTAGATATGACAAAGGAATTTACAACAATTATAATTCCATGGATTGCTAATTTAGGTACATTTGATAATTTATTTATATTGCCTTGCATATATACATTAATTATGTTAGCTTCAAATTTGGTGAATTATATACCGTATTTTAAGGTGAATTCTCAAGTAAAGTTTAACAAGCAAATGGCTTTAGTGACTACTATAACAAGTCTTATATTGACTGCTAGAACTCCAGTAGCGATAGGTCTGTACTTTATAACAAGTGCAATTTACTCATTAATTGAAGATATTTGTTTTAGAATATATTTTAATCGAAAAAATAGAATAGTAGCAAAGTAATATAATTATTATTCTAGACATATTTTAGCCTGCTAACTTGAGATATAGTTAGCAGGCTATTTTTATTAGTAATACTATAATAATACTATTAAAAATAGTTGCAAAATAAATAAATTAATATAGACTAAAATAAAGTCTACAAAAAAGAAGCTAGATTTACATAACTGCTGATGATGAAGTTGAATCACTTACAATATTAAAAATAGTTATATAGATTTAATGGAATTAGATATCATGATTCCATATTTAAAATGAATTCTCAGCATGTAGAGTTTCACGTGAAATAGCTAAGATGATTATTAAGACAAGTATATAATTTTAGTTGAGCATTATATAGTATTATTATTTTAGTATAGATTACTTGGATTCTTTTGACTTAAATATTCCTTGCTTATAAAACTGTTTTGAGTAGGGAATAGACAAGGCGAAAAATAAGAGCATAATACCTGCTATTATGATTAAATTATTAATAGATAGTATATCTGCCATTGGTCCAAAAACCATCATACCAAGGGGAATAAAGCCTGTATATATGATGATAGGTAAACTAAGAACTCGACCTTGCATTTGCGGTTCTACATGTTCTTGCAACATAGTCATAGCTGATGCTTGAATAATTGGAATAGAAAAATTGGTAAAAAACATAAATATAAAAAATTGCCAAGCGTGCGTTACAAGACCTAAAATAATTGAAAAAATAGCATAAGATAATATTGCTAAGAAAAATGTCTTATTTCTGTTTTTAAAGCCACCAAAGATTCCTATAACCAATCCACCTAAAACCATACCTAAAAACCCAATCATTTCAATAATAGACAGATACATATAACCCTTGCCAAATGTACGTTCAATCAATAGCCCTATAAGAAAACCTGATGGAACACAAAGAAGCATGAATGCACTATAAGTAAAAAGTATTTTTCTAATGAATTTATTTGAAAAGCAGTACTTTATTCCCGATACCATATCTGTAAAAAATGATACTTTTTCAACTTGCCTTGGTATGTTATGTTTAGGAATCTTGATAAATATCAATAACACAATAGCTATAATTGCAGTAAATATATCGATTAAAAGAATTTGATTTATTTTATTCCCAAAACTAAGGATTGCTGCAGCTACAATAGGAACTATAAATTGTACTATAGATTGTAGACTACCATTTATGCCATTAAAACGCATTAAATGTTCTTCTGGTACAAGTTGAGGAATCATTGCGCTTACAGCAGGTGTCTGCACACCACTTCCCAATGAACGTATAACAGATACTATTGCTATAGCTATCATTTCATTCTTTGTTCCAGTTGATGACATCATAAATAGTATTAGAACTACTGTAGAGATAGCAATTATTGAATCTGATACAATGATGAGTACTTTCCTATTGTAGTAGTCTGCCCATACACCAGCAAAAAAAGAAATTATCATTTGAGGGATAAATGAACATACAGTTAAAATTGTTACCCATATTCCTGATGATGTTTGAAGTGTGACATACCATATAAGGGCCATCTGTACAAGCGATGAGCCAAATAGGGAAATATATTGACTTGCTAGAAAGGTAATTACTTTTTTCTTCCATGTAGAATTAGTATTTTTGTTTTCCATTCTATTCCTCCTTTGATTTGTGTGTTGAATTTTTCTCGCTCTTAAGGATAACACACAAATCAAAGTCTGGAGTTAGAGTGTAGGGTTAAGAAAATTGTTTTTTCATAATTTGAAGATGAGCTTTCATGGTTTTTGCATTATGTTCAGCTTCTTTCAATGAAGTTATCAACTTATCACATACTGATATAATTTCATCATCATCTTTTGGAGTATCGATGACAGTTTTAATATTAGTGTCTGGATTACAAGATAAAGCATTTAACATTCGTAAAATGGCTGAAAGAGAATAGTTCGCACAACGAAGAGAACTTATAATTTTAAGTCGTTTTATATCTTCATCAGTATATACACGATAACCATTTTGTTTTCTTTTTACTTTTAGTAAACCATTCATCTCCCAGTTTCTTAAAGTATCTATTGTAACTTTTAAGTGTTCTGCAGTTTCTTTTCTAGTTAGAAATAGTTTATCTGTTTCAGTAGTAGTTCCATTTAAAATTTGTGCAACTATGGTAAGAGCCTCCTCAGCATTGGATTTTTCTATTTCTAACTGTTGCAAGTATTGGTCTACAAGACAGATAGCTTTGTCAAAGTCTCTATTTGCTGATGTTTTGATAATCTCAAGGGCGTTTTTTCTCAACCCTCTTTGCATAACTTCAATTTTTAAGGCTGTGCGAGCAAATCTAAATTGTTCTATATGAAAATCATTAAAGATACGATATCCATTGGTATTACGTTTAGGTCTAGGTATTAAGTTGAGTTCTTCATATAAACGAACTGTATTAGGATGTACACCAATTAAATCTGCTATTTCTGATGTTGTGTAAGTGTTCATTAGTATTCAACTCCTTTATGTATGTAGTATCAATCATAATATCACTAAACCAAAGTCTGGTGTTATAGTGGAGGGTTTTGCTATCTGTAGTATAGTTAATCTATTATAGCAGTAAGTATATGTTTTTGAATAAGTTCCCATCTATCACGTGGTTTAAAAACTATCTTAGATGGTATGGCTATGACTAAGTCATATTGTGGAATACAACAGATAGCATTTCCCCCAGCCCCCATTGCTGAATACCATAAAACTCCGTCTTTTTCACATAACCACCATAGATAACCATACTCATTAGTATTCATTTTGATTGATTCTTCAATCCATGATTTAGATATAATACTTTTATTATTCCAAATGCCATTATTTAAATACAGAAAACCAAATCGTAACATATCTCTAGCACTTAATGTAAGTCCCCAGCCACCTGTAGAATTACATTGCCTATCTTTTGACCAACCCTTAAGGTTTTTCCCAAATAAATCTTCAAAACCGAAATCATTCATATCATAATCTGGTATCACTTTCATACCAATAGGTTTAAATAAGTGTTCATTAGCAAATTCACGAGCAGATTTGCCAGTAGTTTTCGTGATAATAGCTGAGAGTAGGTGAGTTCCAGCTGAAGAATATTTGAAAGTCCCAATGTTACCTTTTTGACCAAGTTGATTAAGGATATACTTTATCCAATCCTTCTGTTTACAAAGTCTCTCTAATGACTCAGTCATATTTTTAAAAGGGTATGGTGCAGTCATTGTAAGTAAATGGTGTATAGTTACTGCCTTTTTACATATTTCAGAAGGACTACAAATGTATTCAGGGAAAAAATCAACAACTTTTTGGTCAATATCTTTTATATAGCCTTTATCTATTGCAATACCAATTAAAGCAGATATAATACTTTTTGTAACTGAGGCAACATGAAAAGTATCATCAACATTATAACCATTGTAATATTTTTCAAATACTATATTTCCTTTCCTTGAAATAATTATCCCATTTATATTACTGTATTGCGAGATTATTAAGGGTTCAAGTTGTGAGAGTTTTTTTGAACTCATTCCAACGATTGAAGGGTCTACATTTTCAAATGTTAAATCTAAGCAGTTGTTTTTATTCATTATAGATACCTTCCTGTTATAGATTTTGGATTTTCTTTTAGAGAGTTAGGAGAGCCTTCTGCAATTATATAGCCTCCCTTATCGCCACCTTCTGGACCAAGTTCAACAATCCAGTCACAAACTTTTAAAACATCTATGTCATGTTCAACAACGATTACAGAGTTTCCATTTGCCACTAACTCATCCAATAGTTTTATTAATTTAGTAGTATCATATAGACTTAGACCAGTAGTTGGTTCATCCAACACATAAAGGATATTACCAGTTCGTTTTTTACCAATTTCTTTTGCAAGCTTGATTCTTTGAGACTCACCTCCACTTAAAGTAGGAGTAGGTTGACCCAGTTTTATATATCCCATACCTATTTGTTCTAGTACATTTAAGTGTGAAACAATATTTGGAATATCTCCAAAAAAATTTACAGATTCAGATACACTCATATTTAAAATATCATGAATATTTTTATTTTTATATTTAATAGATAAAGATTCGTCATTAAATCTCTTTCCATGACATTCATTACATATATGGTCTATACTCAAGTTACTACCCAGCCATACTTTTTCATATCCACTGCCACTACATTTAGGACAAGCTCCTTTAGAATTAAATGAAAAATGTCCAGCTGTAAATCCTTGAGCTATTGATTCTGGTTGATTTGCAAATAATGTACGTATCTTATCCCATATACCAATATAAGATGCAGGGGTTGAATTCATATTCTTGCCAATAGGGGACTGAGATATCTCTGAATATCCAGAAATATACTTAGTGCCTATCAATCTGTCTGCTATAGTTTCAACAAGTGTATAATCATCTTCATCGCTTATTTCACTATCTGTGCTACTTGTTTGACTATTGATATTGTGGTTATTAAAGTAACTTCTAAGAAGAGGAAGTAGGGTGTCTGACACAATAGAACTTTTTCCACTGCCTGATTTACCAGATATTCCAACCATAGCACCCAAAGGTAATGATACTGTTACATTTTTAAGGTTATTTGTATTTGCATTTTGGATAGTTATACAAGGTATTTTATCAATATTCGTAATATTTTTAGAGGTCAATCTATTAGGCATTGAGTATTTTCCTGATAAATATTGTCCAGTGAGAGATTTATCTGATTGAAGTAGACCTTCTAAATCTCCTTGATACACAAGTTGCCCACCTTCAATACCAGCCTTTGGTCCAATATCAATAATATGCTCTGCCATTTCAATTGTATTTTTGTCATGTTCAACTACTATGACTGTATTACCTAAGTCTTTAAGTTTTTTGATGGATTTTAAGATGTCTATTTTTTCTGATTCATGTAATCCAGCAGTTGGTTCATCAAGCACATAAATTAATGAATCCATCTCTGAATCAAGATGTGAATTTAAAAATAGTCTTTGTATCTCTCCACCACTCAAAGTTGACATTTCTCTGTATAAGGATAAATGGCCTAATCGTGATTCTATTAGGTGGCTAGTTTTGGTCAAAATATCATTTATAAGGTTTGTACCAAATGTATTTAAATTCTCTTGATTCAATAAAGCCTTAAGAAACTCATCAATTTCCAAAATAGTCATTTTTCCAAGCTCACCGATATGTTTTCCATTTAAGAGTACTCCACGTGCTTCTTCACCAATCTTAAAACCATGACAATCCGAACAAGTAGTCATAGTATAAATTCCATTTAAATCTTCACCTCTTTTGTAACGGTTGTGAAATAATTTGGATAAAGAGGAACTTTTTTTACCATTTTCATAATGACCATAGAGTACTTCATTTTTTACTTCCTCAGGTAATTGTAAGAATTGTATTTCTAAGTAATCTTTGAATTTTTTAGATAATACTCTCAAATATCCTGGTGTAATTTTTGCTCTATTCAAGACTTGTTTTAGGGTATCATGTTTATCTAAGACTAGCTTTTCAATATTAATCTCAAAATATGCTCCATGTCCAGAACATTTCATACACATTCCGTCTGAAGAATTGTACGAAAAATAACTTGGTCTCAATCGTTCCTCTTTATGACCACAATTATTACAAACTAGATTAGTGCCTACAGGAGTATTACACATCGTACACATTATCTGTCCTTCTGTTGAGTACAATAGCGTAAGCATATTAAGGATATTGGTTCTTGTGCCTACTGTTGAACGAGGATTACTTTGACGAATAATATTTTGTTGGACGGCTATTGTAGGAGCTAAACCTTGAATATTATCAAATTTATCTTCCTTATCAATGCCTGAAAGTATGCCTAAAGATTGCAGATATTGTTTACGCCCCTCTTCAAATACAATGTCAAACATAAGGCTGGATTTACCTGAGCCACTGACACCTGTTGCAACAACAAGTTTGTCTTTTGGGATAGAAACATCTATATTTTTAAGATTGTGTATCTTAGCTCCATTAATTTTTATTTCTTTCATTGGTTCACCTCATTTTATCAATCTTATCAAAACATAACATAGGGATGTTTGAATCCTTAGTACAAGAATAATTTAGAGTAGGTTATTAAAAAGGTTCTATAGGTAAATATATATCAACTAAGTGCCTATTTTGAGGGTGATTGTTTGGGTTATTAAGATATACTTCAAAAGGAAATGATGAACGTAACTTGTAATTGCCATTTGATAGCCATTCATTATACATAAAATCCCAAGCATCACTGTATTCATGTTTTGAAATATCGAAATGTCCCACAAGATACTTTCCAGAAGGTATTATCATATTACCAATATTATCATTTTCTTTGACAATCTTGTTGTCTGGAATTGTCATACAAATACTAGTTCTTAATTGATGTTCCTGTGTAAATTGAGGATTATCATGGTATATAGCTAATATTTTTGTATTATCAAGTTCAATTAGATTCTGCTCACTTACATATGTAAAGAGCTTTTCTAAGAGTTTTGGGAAAGTACTGGTTAGATTACCATATGAACCAGTATATCTAGTATAAACAGTATTCATATCATCAAGTTCTAGAATTTCAATTTCACCCTTAACCTCTCTAGTATTCTTGCATTTAGGTTTTGATATGCTTCTATTGTACTGAGAAATTTTATATGGTTCTTTGCAATTCTTGCTATAATTATTTCTATATTTTATAGGGCTTATTTTATAATAATTTTTAAATGCTCTAGAAAAAATTGCAGAATCAGTAAAACCAAAGTAGTGTGCAATATCAGTAATTGTCATATCAGTACGATGAATAAGAAAAGCTGTTGCATTTTCTAGTTTTAGTCTATTTACATACTGAGATAAAGTTTCTTTTTCTATAGCTTTGAAAATTCTATGAAAATGAAACTTTGAAAAACCTGCTATATTGGAAAGTTCATCGAGAGAAAGTGGTTCATGTAGATGTTCTTCTATATAGTCTTGTACTTTGCAAATACGATTTAGATATTCTGTTTTACTTTTTGAGCTTGTCATAAATATCCCTCCTCATTGTGTAAACTGTATATATTAACTAAGTGATAGTAATAATATTTTATATATTTGTAATTTATGGAAAATAAGGTGGTATCCAATTTTTTTATAATTAATAAAAAGTATAAGATGTCTTATATTTGTCTTTGTATATATCAGTATGATATTCGTAATAATTAGTATACCATAGTGATTTATTTTTGATTGTGTATTTATATAAATACATAACTTATTATATGGGATAGTTATCAGGTGAATAATAACTGAAGGTAGTTAAGGTAGAGTAGTTTAATATATAGTACAAAAGCATAGAGGATATAAAATAATATTAAAAAATTACATACTAAATTTAATAAAATTTTTATATTAAAAATAATATTAAATTTATTGTTTAAATAAAAAAGTTAAATCTACACCATTAACTTATTATACTTAAAACTTTAAAATAAAAATAATCATCTAATAAGTTATTTACAAATCTAAATACTTTTATAAATGATTATTTATTTAAAATGGAGGAGTGAGAATATGAGTAACAGTTTTTATCAATTAAATTCAGCAGTATTATATTTTAATGAACGAAGTGATGTAAATAGAATAAGATTTAATCATTATGTAATGAGAAAGGAAAATATACAAAGATTAAAAAAGACTTTGCCAAGAGGACAATTTATGATGACAGTAAGAAAAGCTGCATCAGACCTTGATGTATCCATATCTACAATAAGTAGACTTGTAAATGAGTTTATAGATTTAGGTATATTGAGACTAATAAGTAGAGGAGTAAAGGGAAATTGTTGTTCTGTATATAGTTATGTTTGTTCTGAAGATAGTAATACAGAGGTTGTAACGAAAAATAGTGATATTTTCACAAATATAGAGAAATATATTAATGGAACTATTAACAATAATCAAAAATCAATGAAATATAAGCATAGAGATGGGTTGTTCAAGCGTAATAATACCAACACATATGGCTGTATAGATGAAGAGAGTATAGATGAAGATTATGAGTGGGTAATTGATACAGGATGTGAAACAGAAAATGAGACAAAGAAAAAAGAGTTATTAAAAAACAATTTAAAGAAAAAGAATTTAAATAAAAATGCACCTGAAGAATCAACTTACCAAGCTTTAGAAAGTATTCATGAAGTTATTATAAGAAAACTAAATAATGAGTCAGGAAAAAATTTTAAAGTTGATTTAGGTATAACTAAGGAGATTATAGATGAAAGATTAAAAGAAGGGCATTGTTTAGAAGATTTTTATAAGGTTATAGAGTCAAAGGTAAAAAGATGGAGATATACATCTATGGAGATGTATATAGAGCCAGCAATTTTGTTTGGATGTGATTTTGAGTCGTATTTAAGTGAAGGAAGTTCTTTAAGACCTTGTAATTATGGAGATAGATGTGAGGATATGTATGAGTAACTGTAGAGAGATATTTATTAAGAGGTTAGTTTGTTTTTAGTTGATTAAAATATGAGTATATGTAAGGATAAACAGTATATTAAAAAATAGTGTGCATTTTTTTAGTGAGAAGTGCACACTATTTTTTTAATATATTGGAGAAATATAACCCATTTGAATTGCTTTTGTGATAGCTTCAACTGATGAAGAAACATCTAGTTTGTCATATATATGTTGTAGATGATTTGATAATGTTCTTTCACTTATGTACAACTCGTCAGCAATCACTTTTCTTTTTTTACCACTACAGATAAGCTGTAATATTTTTTTCTCCATACTTGTCAAATCTTCAATAATTATTTCATCGTTTTCAGATGTAAAACAAGTTCTACCTTGATATACCTTTAATAGAGAATCAATTAAACTATCAGGACTAATATTTTTATTAAGGAATCCGCAGATACCTATTTTTTTAGCTTCATATTTATAAACAGGCAGGTCATATCCTGTTAACATTATTATTTTAATGGTAGGGTTAATCTTTAATAAATTATAAGCTACTTTTAATCCATCATATTCGCTTAAGTCTTTAAGATTTATATCCATTAAGACAATGTCTATTCTTTTACCTACAATCACTTCTGATAAATTATGAACATCTTGTGTAGAATAAAATTGTTCAATTTCATCATATTCTTCTAATGCAAGGGACAAGCTCTTAGCAAAAAGTGTATGGTCATCAACTAACAAAATATTTATAAGAACCATCTCCTTTCATAGGAATTGTAATTTGTACACAAGCACCATGGGGGATGTTATCAGATATGTTTATTGTTCCTCCTAGATTTTCTACTTGTTCTTTAATTGATACAATTCCTTTATGCTTTGTTGTATCTAAAGAGATTTTAGATATACCTAGATGAGTTTTGAGGGATGTATTTGTAACACCATTATCACTAATATTCAATTTTATTATATCTTTTTCAAGTGATAAAGTTATCCATGCATGGCTACCATTTGAATGCTTATATACATTTGTTAGCAGTTCTTTAATTAAACGGTATATCAATATATCGTATGGCTCAACCAAAAATAAAGTATCAGAACATATAAATGAAACTGAAATATCTCTTTGTGAAAAAGTTAAGGAAACACTTTCAATCAAATTCTGATAATTTTCTTTTACTGTTAGATTTTTTAATATTACAGGATGATAGTCTTGCATTTGCTTTCTTATACGTGTATTTAAATCATTAAGTGTATCACATATAATATCCTGTATTTCTGGGCGATGTGACTTGCTAGTCATATTTTTTATTGAAAGCAAGTCTTGCAATATATCATCATGTAAAAAATTAGAGAACTCTGTCTTTAGCCGTTCCTCTTGTTGTAATCTATCTAATGCTAGAGTATACTTACTATCTTTAGTTATTTGTTTTTTTTCATATTTTAGATTAAATTCCAAAACAATATTACAAATAAAAATTAACATAAACAAGGTGTTTATAGCTATCAATATTATAGATAAATTGCCACCACTAAATATTACTATCATACTAATTAATGTGATACTTATAAAAAGAAGAATAATCCTTTGTTTTAGGCTAAAGATTGTTGAAAGAGGAAAACTATCATTTTCTCTAAGTACAATCCCATGAATACTCATAGAAAATATCAATACAGTTAGATAGATTCCAAAATTACTAATATGATTTGAAATTTTTATTGTGAAAAAGTAATAAATAATAAATCCTATTAGTGTTATAAATATAGAAATAAATATAGGCTTTTTTTCACTTCTTATGACAAAATCAACCCTTTTCCAATGGTAAAAAACAATATATAAAAAGCATGCTATACTTACTACAAACTGTAGTCCATACATACCAGCATATATTCTTTTAGAAATAAATGTTCCTATAACTGTACCAAAGCAAGTGATAAATAATAAAATATCTGTTATCTTGCGAAACTTATATCCGCTACCTTGAAACAAGAATAAAAGTATAAATTTGATGGAGATATACAATATAATTGGGCTTAATATTTCAAAAATAATAGTACTTACAGGTGTTGCTATAGAGGATAAGAGTAAATACCAACTATCAAGCATTAACAATCCACAAAACAATGAGATAGTATTATTTTCTCTGACATTACAAGATGTTATATATGTAATATCTATAAGTAATAATGTTGAGATTATCAAGGGAATGATGCTTTGTATATTTAGATAAGTTTCAACATTTGTAGACAATACCATAAAGAGGAGTGATAAGATATAGTTTCCTAAAAATAGTATTTTTAAATTAAAGTTTGGCAATTTTATACACCTCCTTATAGATTTATAGTGTGTATTATATTAGGCTCATGACTATATCAAATTTATGAGTTTATAATTTTTATTATATAAAATATTTATAAATAAATAAAGTGGACTAAATCGTCACACATTTAAGTATGACGATTTAGTTAAATATCATTTTTTTAATACGATTTTACAACAGGTTTTAGTAGTGAGTATGTAGTATATTAAATATACTATGGCAGTTAAGAAAATAGCAATAATTACAGGTATGTATTGTGAAAACGAGCTTCCAAGTAAATTTTGCATCAAAGCAGTTTTATAGACCAAAGTAGCAAATACACAATCCAATATTCCAAGTAAAAATGGAATATTAAAAAATGGCAACACCTGCTTCTTGATAATTTTTTTTATTTGAACATTAGTGTAGCCCATTTTTTGTAAAATATCATAGTCAGACTTTGAATCTGAAACTACTGATATATT
The DNA here is from genome assembly GCF_045899875.1 of Clostridioides sp. GD02377. Classification (NCBI taxonomy): domain Bacteria; kingdom Bacillati; phylum Bacillota; class Clostridia; order Peptostreptococcales; family Peptostreptococcaceae; genus Clostridioides; species Clostridioides sp. GD02377. The sequence continues at coordinate 13,326 of NZ_JBJODA010000026.1, read as the reverse complement.
GTTAAAGTATAAAATACTTCCAACAGCAATAAAAAATAAAACAACAAGAAATCCTATTAGCAGGAATGTAGAGCTATTAATTGATAATAAGTCATTAATCCTGTGGGAATGACCTTGTAAATAAGGACTTTTATTTAAATAATCTGAGATGTCACTATATAAATTTTTGTTATTTTTAATTGATTTACCATTGATACTTACAATACTTGTTACTGGTAATTTATTTTGAGCTATTTTCTTATATATACTATCACTAACAACGAGAGTTCCAACACTATTACCAAAAGAGATGGCATTATTTAGAGATGTCTCTTTTACTATTATAGGTGTTTTTGTATCATTGATGAGTAGTGGATAAATCATTCCATTTTCACTACTTCCATCATTATTCGGTTGATACTTTACCAAAATACATTCATTATCTCTTAAAGGAGTAAGTTGTTTTAGTAGTTTTGTTCGATTTTGTCCCTTTAATAAAGTGCAGTAATCAGAAAAAGATATACATTCAAACCCTGCCTCTCTAGGAATAACTTTTTTTAATGAACTATTATTAGATAAATCATTCCTAGGTGTACCAATCGTATACTCAAGTGGAAGGTCTTTTGTTGAAGATTTTACCTTATAAATATCTGTCTGTGTAAAAGTAACATCGTCTGTATTCGATGTATATTGACTTACAATTTGTTTTACATCTTCAATTTGCTTATTTCTTTCTACTCTAAATTCTATCTCTGAAGGTGCAATACGTGAAATTGATGCAATAGGATAATATAAAGAGAGTGCCATGACACTTGAAACTGTTAAAGTAGCAGCACAAAGCAGTGTAAGCATAATCAGAGTCTTAGAATTTGAGCGAATACGATAGATAAAGTTTGGAGTAGTTATTATCTTTATATCTGTATAGAAAGCTTTTTTATTTTTTTTGCTATGTTGCATAATGTATGGAAGAAAGGAACTGATAAAGAGAATTGTACCAACTACAATAAGAATCATAGTTATCAAACCTATTTGATAAAATCCTATACGTATCCATGCTGACTTAGTTCCACGAAGAATATCTAATGCTAGACAATAGCCACTTAAAATCAGAATAAAGCCTATAAAAGCTGGAATTTTTCGGAACTTCAACTTTTTTTCTGCACTTTTTTCATATCGTACTAATTTTATAAGTGAAGTCTTAAAAATAAATTTAGCGTTTGATATAGCTATTACTAAAACAACTAAGACTATAAAGAGTGTTGTTTTAGATATTGCACTCATATTAAAAAATGGGATTTGTGAATTGTCAATTGACAAATTGAGAAGTGCATTAATTCCAAAGACAATACCTTTATGAACCAATGCCCCTAATATCAATCCAACAATAAGAGCTCCAATACAAGTTAATATATTCTCAAAAGTAAGTAGTGATAGGACTGTAAACTTACGGTAGCCAAGTAAAGTATATATGCCAAGTTCTTTTGTACGACGTCTCAAGAAGAAGCGATTTGAATATGTCATATAGAAGATAACAAATACCATTAAAAATATGGAGATAACATTACACATAGACTCGACTCTGCCGTCAGTTGAAATCTTTTCTAACATTACCTTATTAACAGAAAATGAAGTAAATGCAAAAAATACAGTGATAACAAAAGAGACTGAAAGCATATATAGAGAATAGAATGAAAGGTTCTTTTTAAGGTTTTTTATTGCCATGTAAAAAATGTTCATTAAATTATCCTCCTATCTTTTAGTATCCAATTTTGTAATTTCTTTAATAATCAATTCATAAAATGTACGCCTGTTGTTTTGTTGCTTGTCTAGTTCTTTAATGATACAACCATCTTTAAAAATCAAAATTCGATTTGCAAAACTAGCTGCATAGGCATCGTGTGTTACCATTAAAATTGTTGTTTTCAATTCCTCATTTGCTTCTTGTAGTGAGTAGAGTAGCTCAGTGGCTGAGTTGGAATCTAAAGCACCTGTTGGTTCGTCTGCAAATAGAATGCTAGGTTGTTTAACTATTGCTCTAACTGCTGAAGCTCTCTGCCTTTGACCTCCAGATAATTCATTTGGATATTTGTTTAATTGAGTAGTTATACCAAAGCGTTCGGCTAGACTTCTTACCATGTTTTCTATTTTATCTGGATGTAGTTTTTGAAGTGTAAGGGGTACCGAAATATTCTCGAAAATTGTAAGGCTATCTAGTAAAAAATATTCTTGAAAGATAAAACCTAAATTATCTCTACGAAAATCAGCAGAACTGGTATCATTAAGTGATTTCAAGCTTACATTGTTTATGAAAATATCCCCACTTGTTGGTTTATCAATTGTAGATAATACGTTAAGAAGAGTTGTTTTTCCAGAACCAGAAGCCCCCATTATCCCTATAAATTCTCCTTCTGATACATTGAAAGATACCTTATCTAAACTTGGTTTTTGACCTTTAGTATAAATTTTAGTTATGTTATTTACTTTTAATATGGTATTCATTGTATATATCTCCTTTCATCTTTATACAGTCAAATTATATATTAACTTTATTGTTAATTCATGAGTAAATCACGCAACAATTTTTTGTAAAGCAATAAGGAAATTATTATCAAAGTATTGAAAGGGTAGATTATTATCAAGATATATAATGTTTAGTACATTTTTACTAGCTTTGAGTTAAAGTGTATGTGATAGAGATACAATATTGAAAAAACAAAAAATAAAATAAAAGCCATAAATACATGAAAATCCAGTATCTATGGCTTTATAATAACTAATAAAAGTATGTACTTTATTAATTATCTATTTCAAACTCTAATATCTTACCAGTAATTGCATTGATTGTTATCTCGTATTCAGTATTTCCTTTTCTTATTTCACCTTCATATTCTTTATCATCTTCATCATATTCAAATTTTACTATTTTCCCACCAGGTACTTTATCTAGCATTATTGATTTAGCTTTTTCAGCACCAATAATAGAACTATTGTCATTAGTATTAGAGTTATTGTTGTCATCAAAGTCATCATCATCAGAATCTTTGTCCATATCAATATCTACAATTCTTCCATCAAATGCATTTATCTCTAATTCATATGTTTTTTTATTCTTTACTATTTTAGCTTCATATTCATTATCTTCAGCATCGTATTTGCAATAGATTAAATTACCATTAGGAATAGCATCTAGTGCTATAGATTTAGCTTTATCCAATGATATATTTTTTGTACCTAAATTGTTATCATTTAAGTCATTGTCTTTTTCAATTTCTATTATTTTGCCAGAGTATGCATCAATTTCTATTTCATATACAACATTATCTTTTAGAACTTTGCAGTCATATTTATTATCATCTTCGTCATAATAACAAACTAAAATATTGTTTCCTGGAAGAGCTTGTTTTAATATATTTTTAGCCTGTATTAAAGATATTTTCTTAGTTTTATTTCTTATATCAACATTTTTTAGTTTTAAAATATCTTCAAATGCTTTTTGGTTATATCCTCCTCCTACTTGTGTTATTTTATCTATGTCTTTATTTTTAATAAATTCTTTTTGACTATTTACAAGGCTACCATTAGATATCATTATAGGTGAATTTTCTTTAGCAGCTAGTACTCCTATTGATAATGAATCTACTAGTGCATTTTCTTGATTAATACCATCTTTGGCTACAAATATATTATTTATTTTCTTGTCCTTATAAAATTGTTCGATAATTTTTGCGTTAGTATTGTTTCTATCTGAGCCACTAATTCTTTCTTTGTTTGGATATTTTTTTACTATGTTGTCTGATAAGACCTTATTTCCTCCAACTATATAGGATTTCTTTATAGATTTATTATTTAAGAAATTTATACTGTTGTTATTACTATTTTCATCTGATACTAGTATTATAGGCATATTGTGTACTGCTGCAGGAGAAGCTATACTAACTGCATCAGATAACCCCTTTAATCCATTTACAACAGCAATATTTTCTACCTTTTTTATCTTATCTATTTCTTTAAGTACATTTGTAGACATTTCATATATATTATTTCCTGCTATTTTATTTATTTTTATGTTAAGTGATTTTATTTCATTTTCTACTTTATCAGAAATACTATTTCCACTATCTACTATGTACACGTTGTCTACACCAAGTCTCTTAAGTTCAGCTTTAGTCGAACTCTCGATACTATTACTGTTTACTAAAAGAATAGGTGCATTCTTTAGTATAGCAAATGGATTTGCACAAAGAGCACTTTGAATAGAGTTACCATTAACTAGAATAGCTGTTTTTGATTGAACCCATCCCAATTTACTTACTTCCACAGCTGTTTCAAATCTTGTTTTACCTATTAGTCGTTCTTGTTTTGTAGCGTTATTTGCAAAAATTACTGAAGAACTAGAAAAAAACATAACACCCGATACTAATATAGCTAAACTTTTCTTATTCATATTTTTACCTCACAATCTTTAAAATTTTATTATTTAGCATTACTTAGTAAAATATAATCTTAAAATCAAGTTGATACTTAATCTAATATTATAAAATCAACAGATAAGATTATTTAAACATAAAATTTTCCTATTTATATTTAATATTGTATCATAAATATAAATAGGAAAATGTTTTTTAAAAGGGGTATACACTATTCATTTTTATCATTTGACAAATAAGTTTTTCTCCATTGCTTCATATTTTCTAAAACAGGAACAAAACTTATTCCTAAATCTGTTAGAGAATATTCTATTTTATCTATGCTTATTTTTCGTATTGGTTGTAGCTATCTATTAGCCTATATTGCGGGAATTGGTGTTTTGAGTATATTTATAGCAATGCTTATGGACTGGGGTTTCCGAAGTATATGTTTCTTGTGGCGTTGGAGAAGTGGGAAGTGGAAAGAACATTCAGTAGATTAATATCAAAAACTATATTTCTATAATATTTCTATCAAAAATAAAAAAATCTATTGACTTGAAGTTAACTCCAAGTAGTAAAGTATAATTATGCAAGAATTATATATATTCAAAAGAGAAGTTAAGAGAGAAATAAAACAAATAAGTTTTAAAGGGGGAAGTAAAGCAATGGAGGCAAAAAAATTAGGTTTTGGATTAATGCGTTTACCAATAAAAGATGAAAATGATGTTACAACTATTGATATGGAATATTTAAATAAAATGGTTGATACTTTCTTGGAGAGAGGATTTACATATTTTGATACGGCCTATGTATATCACATGGGAAAAAGTGAGATAGCACTGAGAGAATCTTTAGTAAAGAGACATAAAAGAGATAGCTTTACTGTAGCTACAAAACTACCATTAATGGTTTTAAAGAAAAAAGAAGAACAAGAGACTATTTTTAATGAGCAGTTAGAAAAGTGTGGTGTAGATTATTTTGATTATTATCTTCTACATAATATAGGTGTGTCACATTATGAAATAGCTAAAAAATTTGATAGTTTTAAGTTTATTGAAGAAAAGAAAAAGGAAGGGAAAATAAAGAATATTGGTTTTTCTTTTCATGATAGTGCAGAATTATTAGATGAAGTCTTGACTGAGCATCCAGAAGTAGATTTTGTGCAATTACAGATTAACTATATAGACTGGGACAATGAAAGCATACAGTCTAGAAAATGCTATGAGATAGCAGAGAAACACAATAAACCTGTGATTGTTATGGAACCAGTAAAAGGTGGTACACTTGCCAAAATACCAGAAAAAGCAGAGAAGTTATTCCATGACTATAATTCAGATATGTCAATACCATCTTGGGCAATCCGTTTTGCAGCAAGTAAAGACAATGTAATGATGGTCTTAAGTGGAATGTCAAATATGGAACAATTATTAGACAATACAGGGTATATGCAAGACTTCAAACCATTCACAAAAGATGAATATAATGTTATAGATGAAGCTGTAGAAATTATTAATGAATCAATTGCAGTTCCATGTACTGCCTGTCAGTATTGTGTAGAAGGATGTCCAAAGAATATTGCTATTCCAAACTACTTTGCATTGTACAATTCAGAAAAACAAGCTCTTAATACTGGATTTTCGACACAGATGGTTTACTATAATAACTATACTAAGACTTATGGTAAAGCATCAGATTGTATTGGATGTAAACAATGTGAGGAAAGTTGCCCACAACATATTAAAATTATAGATGCCTTAAAGAATGTGGCAGAAATCTTTGAAAAATAATTAGTAGATATAAATAAGCAGGATAAATAATTATATGTAGATAAATAGGGTAAATAGTTTTGATAATTTACTAAATATAGATAAACAGAATAAGCAATTTCGCTAGAATATTATTTAAGTTATTTAATGATATTTTAATCTATACAATATCAAGAGAGAGGTATATATGTATGACGATTTCAGAAGTTAGCAAAAAATACGAGCTTTCAGCAGATACTTTACGATACTATGAACGCATTGGTCTGATACCACCTGTAGGTAGAAATAAAAGTGGGATTAGGTCTTTTACAGAAAAAGATTGCGAGTGGGTTAATTTTATAAAATGTATGAGAAGTGCAGGCCTTTCTATTGAGACACTGATTGAATATGTGGCTATGTTTCAACAGGGAAATAGTACTATTCAAGCGAGAAAAGAACTTTTGATAGAACAGAGAAATCAATTAGCTAAAAGAATGGAAGAAATGCAAAAAACTTTGGAACGATTAAATTTTAAGATTGATAGATATGAAGAAGGTCTTGTTGAAAAAGAAAAGACATTAGAAAACAGTATGAATAAATAAGTGGAGGAAGTATATTATGAGTAAAAATGTATTAATAGTGTCTGCAAGCCCTAGAAAAGGTGGAAATTCTGATTTATTGTGTGACCAATTTATGCAGGGGGCATTAGAATCAAAAAATAAAGTAGAGAAGATATTTCTAAAAGATAAAGATGTTAACTATTGTACTGGATGTGGTGCATGTTATGAAAAAGGAGCAAGTTGTACACAGAAGGATGATATGGGAGAAATTCTTGAAAAAATGATTAAAGCAGATGTGATTGTTTTGGCAACTCCAGTTTATTTTTATACTATGAATGGACAAATGAAAACTATGATTGATAGAACTTGTTCTGGATATACTGAAATTTGTGATAAAGATTTCTATTTTATTGTTGCAGCAGCAGATAAAAATGTGGATGATATGGAAAGAACAATAGAAGGATTTAGAGGGTTTACATCATGTTTAAATGGGTCTAAGGAAAAAGGTATAGTATATGGTGTAGGAGTTTGGCATGTAGGAGAGATTAAGGGAAGCGAGTCAATGAAAGAGGCATATGAAATGGGCAAGTTGGTATAGTATGTTTGTATATAATAAAGGACAGATTAATTTTAATCTGTCCTTTATTTACAATATTTATTTAAATACCTAGTGCCACTCGTATATTTTAATAATCACTATAAAAAATTATACAGATTCCTGCATGATGTTATTTTCTTTAGTAATTAATTCTTCTAGACTTTTCCAATCAGTATCTTCCATATTTGCAAAATAATGACCACTTCCTATACAAGTTAAGTAAGACTTTCCATCCAATTCAAATGAAGAACCACCAATACACTTTGAATTACATTTTTTACAAGTTCGAGTTTTAGTGATACTCTCCTTAATAGTTTTAGAGCATTCCTCTACAGAATTTTTATATGAATTTAGATGAAAAAGATTTGCTTTAACTCTCCATTTTTTTTCGTTACATTCAATAGTAAATAAGCTACGTTTTGGTTTTTTAGTTGAATATACTATTTTGTAAGAACGAGCCCCTGTCTTTGGCTCAATTTTGCAATCTAATGATTTGCCAAGTTCATGTAAATCACAAGCAATATTATAATCTTTACCACTTAATACTTTTAACATTTCCTCTGTTGTTTCTGCTGTTAATTCACTTTTACCCATATTAAAAAATCCCCCTAATAAATAATAATTTCATATAAGAATAATTAATATCAGTATATTAAATAAATTTATTGAAATCAATAAAATAACTACAATCTTACATTATTGGGCATAGAATGAGAGCTAATGCTTTATTAGAAAAAAGACTTAATAGTATGAAAATTTACTTAGACATGATACAATTCTATAAAAGATTTAAAAAATAGGAAAGGAGAAAGTTGCTGGGAGATAATCAACATAATAATTTAATCATAGATTATGAACTTATTATGAGAGGGGTAATGTTGTGAAGTAAGATTATTAAAAGGGAAACTTGTAAGTTCTCAGCAATGGTGATGGGTATTGATAATTTTTTGGTTACTATTATATTTGGCTATTATATTTTCAATAGGCTCTATGATAACTAGAGTAAATAAGGTTTGGGTAAAGGTTTTATTATTTATAGTAGTTGGATTGTCAACTATAGTCCTTTCATACATAATAACTTGATGATTTGAGATTAAGAAGCCAGTTTTAATCTATAAATTCTCAAAACAAGAATTCTCAAGTTGGTAAAATTCTAGATATGAGAAAAAAATTGACATTAGGAAAAAGTAATTTTGAAACATTTTCTTACAAAAATATTTAGATGTTACTAGTTTGAATGACTTCACAAAATTTTATATATAGGTAAAGTTTGGCATGTTAATTGCTTTAATAAAAGTTAACATGAACACAAATAAATATAATCATCTGAGTATTGATTATTTGAAGTTTTAGATTTGAAATTTAATCTAAAGGTTCATATTGATATTGGTGTTTAGGAAATTTTATTTTCCTGTAAATATAACCTAATAATAGGAGGTGAAGTTATGTCAAAAGTAGTAATAGCTACAGAGAAAGCTCCAGGAGCAATTGGACCATATTCTCAAGCAATACAAGTTGGAAATATAGTTTCTACATCAGGTCAACTTCCAATAGATATGAAAACTGGTGAGTTAGTATCTGACCCAAAAGAAGCAACAAAAGCTTCTTTAGATAATGTAAAAGCAATATTAGAGCAAGCTGGTACAAGTATGGATAAAATATTTAAGACTACAGTATTCGTAAAAGATTTAAAAGATTTTAATGATATTAATGAAGTGTATGCTACATATTTTAAAGAAAATCCACCAGCAAGATCATGTGTACAAGTTGCTCAATTACCAAAAGATGCAGTTTTAGAAATTGAAGCAATGGCAGTATTATAACAATAACAATGATAACAAAACTAATGAAAATTAAAAACTAATAAAAAAGTCTACAATTAAAATAAAAAAGTTTATATTAAAAAGTCTATATAAAAATCTATCTAAATATTTAACTATTGAGCTTTTCTCATGTAATGTATATTTTGTGCCAAAAATATATCTGTTACAAGAGGAAGGCTTTTTTGTGTTTTATATATATTTTAAAAATTGACTATATGTTAAAATATAGCTAAACTGATAATTTGGTAAATTAAATTATAATGGGGGAGACTATGTTAAGTAAATTAAAAGAATTTCAACAAGAAATGATAAAATACACTGAAACAGTAGCTAGTGTATTAGATGTAGATATTGAAATAGTTGATGACAGATTGATAAGGATTAGTGGCACAGGTCTATATAAATCAAAGATAAATGAAAGCGTTGTTACTGAGGGTTTTATTTATGATAAAGTTATACAGACAGGTCAGGAATTAGTCGTATTGGATATATGTGATAATCAGCTTTGTATAGAATGTTCCCATTACATGAAATGCCTAAATAAAGTAATAATAGCAGTTCCAATAAAATATAATAATCGTACTATAGGGGTAATTGGTGCTATTAGTACAGATAAAACTAAAAAAGTAGAAATAAGTGCAAAAATAGATAATTATTTAAAATTTATCAATCATATATGCGATTTAATTTCCATGAAGATAGAAGAACATGAAGCGTCAAAAAATAGTAGCAGAAAAATGAATATGATGATAGAAATAATTGAAAATGTTGAAAAAGGCGTTATAATACTGGATATAAATAGCAAAATATCCTATATAAACAACATAGCTCTAAAAAAATTAGATATTGAGAAAAATATAATCGAAAATATAGTGAATATAGTATCAGTTGAATCATCCTCAAATGGACATGAATTGCTAGAAATTGATATTGATAACAAAATTTATAATATAAATGCCAAAATAATTCCTGTATATCCATATATAAATCAATATGACAAAATAATAATATTTGACAAGACATATATCAACCATAAAGGACATGGAAAGGTAAATAGTGGATGGGGAAATAGTGATATAGAGTCTATAATTGGAAATTCAGAAGCTATGGTGAAAGTTAAAGAGAGAACTAAGAAATTAGCAAAATCAAATTCGACTGTCCTTATAACTGGTGAAAGTGGTACAGGTAAAGAACTAATTGCTAGAGCTATACATGCAGAAGGTAGTAGATGGAATAAGCCATTTATTGCTATAAACTGTGCTGCTATTCCAGAAAACCTTCTTGAAAGTGAATTGTTCGGATATATAAAGGGAGCATTTAGTGGAGCTAGTAGTGGTGGTAAGGTAGGTAAATTTGAACTTGCAAATGAAGGTGTTATATTTCTTGATGAAATGGGCGATTTGTCCATGCCTTTGCAAGCAAAGCTACTTAGAGTCTTACAAGAAAGAAAATTTGCGAGAATTGGGTCAAATAAACTTATTGATTTAGATATAAGAGTAATTGCAGCTACAAATAAAAATTTACTGAAACTAGTAAATGAAGGTAAATTTAGGGATGATTTATACTATAGACTAAATGTAATTCCTATAAATTTGCCACCCCTTAGGGAAAGAAAAGATGATATTGAAGCAATAATGATGAAATTTGCTTCTAAATATTCTTTAGAATTAGGTATTCAATTGAATAAAATAGAAGAAAATGTTATGAATATGTTGATTAACTATAATTGGCCGGGAAATATAAGGGAACTGGAAAATGCAGTTGAGTATATGATGAATTTAGTTGGAGATGATGGAATAATATATAAAGATATGCTTCCATTAGATATTTTGAACTATTATAATATTAATGGAAATGTATGTAAGAGTACAGGTATAACGTTTGAAAATGATATAGTTGAAGGGATAGTAGAAAATCAAGAAAGGATACTCTCAATTAAAGAATTAGAGTTGACTTACATAAGTAAGTTGTTGAATAAGTATGGAAGAGATACAAAGACAAAGAAAAAAATAGCAAAAGACTTAGGCATAGGTTTGGCTACATTATATAGAAAATTGGAAGAAGAATAGTAGTAACATAAACAATCAAAATATAAAATTATAGAAGGTCATAACCATATATTTATAGAAAATAAAATACAGTAATATATCTAGCAAAATGATAGACATATAAAGAACAAGACATAATAAAGGAAAAATTAAAACAAAGAAACGGTTTCTCGAATTGATAATTCTCGTATTGATAAAAATTTCCCAATATGAGAATTTTTTCTTTTATAAATCTTATTTTTCACATTCAAAATTTATAAAAGTTAAAGAAATTTTATAAAAGTATGTAATTCCAACATAAAAAAAATATTTTTAGAATAAATAATATTGGCATAGCAATTGCTTTACTAGAAGACACAAAGATAAAAACTTAAAATGATACCGAAAAATTTGAAAGGGGAATATAAAATAAATGAGAGAAATAAAATGGAAATTAAATAATCTACCTAAATCTGAGGAAAAAGAAAAAGGGATTGAATTTTTAAAAGATGAAGAAATTGCAAAGGCTAAAGCTTTCCATGAGAGCTTTCCACAATATGAAAAAACTCCTTTAGTTAAATTAGATAACTTAGCAAAATCACTAGGAGTAAACGGAATATATGTTAAAGATGAATCTTATAGATTTGGATTAAATGCATTTAAAGTTTTAGGTGGTTCTTATTCTATGGGTAGATATTTAGCTCAAAGATTAGATACAGATATATCTGAATTAGGATATGACAAATTAACTTCAAAGGAAATAAAAGAAAAATTAGGAGAAATAACTTTCTTTACGGCTACAGATGGAAATCATGGTAGAGGAGTTGCTTGGACTGCTAATAAATTAGGTCAAAAATCTGTTGTATTAATGCCAAAAGGTTCTTCTGAATTTAGATTAAATAAAATCAAAGGAGAAGGAGCAGATGCTAGTATAACAGACTTAAACTATGATGATGCAGTAAGATTAGCTAATGACTATGCAGAAGCTGATGACCACGGAGTAATGGTTCAAGATACAGCATGGGACGGATATGAAGAAATTCCAGCATGGATAATGCAAGGATATGGAACTATGGCTAAAGAAGCTATAGAGCAATTAAAAGAATATGGAGTAGACAGACCAACACACGTATTTGTGCAAGCAGGAGTTGGTTCACTTGCTGGTGCAGTTCAAGGATATGTTGCTTCAATATACGACGAATGCCCAATAACAGTAGTAGTAGAAGCTGATGAAGCTGATTGCTACTATAAATCAGCAGAAGCAGGAGATGGAAAACCAAGATTTGTTGGAGGAGATATGCCAACTATAATGGCTGGTCTTGCTTGTGGAGAACCAAATACTATAGGGTTTGAAGTGTTAAAAAATTATTCATCAGCATTCGTTTCAGCACCAGACTGGGTTTCTGCTAAAGGTATGAGAATACTAGGAAATCCTCTAAGAGGAGATGAAAAAGTAATTTCTGGAGAATCTGGAGCAGTTACAACTGGAGCATTAGTTTCAATCCTTGAAAGTGAAGATTTAAAAGACTTAAGAGAAGCTTTAAAATTAGATGAAAACTCTAAAGTATTATTAATAAGTACAGAAGGAGACACTGACCCTGATAAATATAAAGATATAGTTTGGAATGGTGAGTGCCAAAGCAAATAAAAGACTTAAAATAAGAACTAAACAAAATTAAAATAAAGTCTAAATAAGGATTTAATAAATAAAATATAAAGAAGTGAAAAATCAATAAATTAAATAAAGTATGAGTAAATTAAAAAAGTAAAATATCAAAGTGAAACATCATCAAATTAAAAATTATATGGGGGAATATCAAAATGTTAAATGAAACAAGAAAAAAACAATTAACTGAAGTATGCCAAGATTTAATAAGAAATGCTAGTTATTCAGGTCAGGAAGAAAATGTAGTAAAAGCAATAGAAGAAAACTTTGCTTTACTAGGTTTTGATAGCTGGTCAAGAGATAGATATGGAAATATAGTAGGATGCATAAAAGGAAACAAACCAGGTAAAAAAATATTATTTGATGGACATATAGATACAGTTCCAGTTCCAGATGCAAGTAAATGGAGTGTTCCTCCTTTTGAAGCGAGAATAGTAGATGGAAAAATATATGGAAGAGGAACTTCTGATATGAAAGGGCAAGTAAGTGCTATGATGGCAGCTGTTTCATACTTTGCAG
>NZ_JBJODA010000025.1:0-49356 GCF_045899875.1 Clostridioides sp. GD02377 | reverse complement strand
GGTAAGACATATTTTAGTATGCGAAATTCTATGAAACAGGAACCCTGTGACTTTAGTCATGGGAGGTTCAGGATGAGGGCGTAGCTACATTTAAAAAAGAAGTCATTTCAAATGGAAAGCTTATAACTTTACTTCATAATTTAAAGACAGCTAATAAGGCAAGTGTAAAGACTACAGGAAATGGAATAAAATCTTCATATTCATCACCTATAGGTATACATCCAACTAATTTCTATATAGAGAAAGGGGATAAACCTCTAGATGAAATTATGAAGTATATAGGTGAAGGTTTGATGGTTACTAGTTTCGCAGGTCTTCATTCAGGTGCAAATTCAGTAACAGGAGATTTTTCTTTAGCAGCTAAAGGTTTTTATATTAAAGAAGGTAAAAAAGTATTTCCAGTAGAGCAAATTACAGTAGCAGGGAACTATTTTGACTTGTTGAAAGATATTGAAGTTATAGGGGATGATTTGGAATTTCCAATGAGTAGTATAGGTTCACCTTCAGTTGTTATTAAAGAACTATCAGTAGCAGGTAAGGATGAATAATTAAAAATAATTGTATAAGTAAAAAGCCAGATTAAATAGAATAATTTTAGATGAAAAGGTTCATGTAGGTCTATTTAAAAAAGCAATAGAAAAGTATTGTAGATAAACTCAAAAGTTTAGTTATTCATCATTTTATTCATATATATAAAATTACTATCATACATTTTCTTGAAGGGAGTTGCTATTGATATGTATTATGTATATGTAAATGATATAAATATAGCAGTTTATGATTTAAATCCGAGTGCTAAAAAAACAGTACTTTTTATACATGGTTGGCCATTAGGACATAAGATATTTGAATATCAAACTAACATACTGCCAAAACTCGGATATAGAACAGTTTCAATTGATTTAAGGGGTTTTGGTAAATCTAGTGCAACATCAGGAGGATATACTTATAGCCAATTAGCAGATGATATTTATAAGGTAGTACATGCTATTGGATTAAAAGATTTTACTCTTGTTGGTTTTTCAATGGGAGGAGCAATTGTACTTAGATATATGAGCCTGTTTCATGGATATGGAGTATCAAAGTTGGCATTGTTTGCTGCTGCTGCACCATCATTTGTACAAAGACCTCCAGAGTTTCCATATGGCATGACACGTGAAGATGTTAATAAACTGATAGCTCAGGCATGTACTGATAGACCAGCAATGGTAAGCCATTTTGGAGAAAAAGTATTTGCATCAAATCCACCTGAAAGCTTTAGAAGGTGGTTTGACGATATTGGTTTTAGAGCATCAGGCATTGGTACAATTGCAACAGCAGTATCTTTAAGAGATGAAGAATTATTTAACGATTTAAAATGTGTAAGAGTGCCAACAGGTATCTTTCATGGAAAACTAGACCAGGTATGCCCATATGAGTTTGCAGTTTTTATGAATGAAAAAATAGAAAATTCAACTTTATATACTTTTGAGTATAGTGGCCATGCTATATTCTATGATGAACTCAAACTATTTAATCAGGAATTTTTACAGTTTTTAGAGGGATAGAAATATTTTAGAATATTTAAAATAAAGTAATATTATATAAAGTGGTATAGATGAAGTCTTATGTCACTTCATATACTATAGACAAATGGGGTTTTAGAACTATCACTAGTTCTGAGACCCTATTATTATATGTTCCTAAAGTTAAGTGTTATGTATATTATTTAGAAAAAATTTCTTTATAAATAATATTAATAAATATATAATCGAAAATAAAAATAGATACTTATCTGAATAAAGTATGTGTTCACTCATTTATTTGTATACCCTTGTATAGGACTGATATAGCTGCTGATATAAGTATTATACCCATAAAAGCAGGAGAAGCATGACCAAATAATACATAGATTTGACCTCCAATAATAGGTCCAATTATTCTTGCTAAAGATTGAATTGACTGGCTACCTCCTTGAATTCTTCCTTGTTCACTAGAATCTACAGATTTGGATACCATGCCGTTAAATGAAGGTCCAAAGATTGAATCACCAAAGCCAAATATAAACATTCCAATAATAAAAAGAGGATAGAATGAGAATAAAGCTGATGTGGCTATAAAACAGTAACCTGTAATCTCTGAAACCATTCCTAGAATTACTATTTGTATATCACTAAATTTTAACAAAAGTTTTGGCATTATAAAGCCTTGTGAGATTATATCTTGTATACCCATAATTGAAAACATAAGTCCAATTAGTGTAGGTCCCCAACTAAAAGTATCTAATGTAAATTGAGAGAAGACAGCCTGCAAAGAGCCATTAGGTATCCAAAGTAAAAATCCTGATATAAGCAACCTTTTTAATGTCTTTATTGAAAGTACATTCGTGAGTTGCGTGAATGGGTTCAATCTCGCCAATGTAATTTTCTTAAGTCTATTAGTTTTGTCAAGGCTCTCAGGCATATAAAAGAATCCATAGATAAAATTTAATAAAGTAATTGTAGCACCAAAATACATAGGTACAGAATAACCAAATCTTGCAAGTAATCCACCAATAGTGGGTCCTATAGCAGCACCTGCACCTGCAACTGCACTAACCCATCCAAAGTATTTTGTTCGTTGTTCTATAGGAGTGATATCTGCAAAATATGCCAAAATAGTACTTATACTACCTCCTGTTAGACCTTCTATTATACGTCCAACAAATAGTATCCATAGAGCTCCTCCTATACCAAAGACTAAGTATCCAATTGCAGAGCCTAAGAAGCATATTAAGAGTAAAGGGCGTCGACCATATCTGTCACTCAAAGCTCCAAGCCCAGGAGCAGCAAAAAATACACAGAATGCATAAATGGATGTAAGTAGAGTAACGACTATAGCTTGATTTTGAGGATTAGTTATATAAGGCTGTACTAAGAATGGGACAACAGGATTTATAATACTGAAGCCTATTCCACAAAGAAACACAGACATAAGACCAAATGTTAAAGCTTTTTTATTTAGAGTTTGTTCTGTGTTTTGTTTATTGTTTGATTTAAATTTGAACATTTAAATTCTCCTTTCAAAAGTTGATTTTGATTCCTTGGAAACATATTTATCGTATCATCGTTTTGTTTCTTTGTCAACAAAAATTGGAAATAAAAAAGCAACCTGTTCTCATTAGAGTCTGGTTGCCTGTAATTTTATTCATTTGAATTTATTCTGATTTAATATCTATATCAAGTTTTTTAATCTCTGCGTCCAAATGCTTATTATATTTTTCTACAAGGTTAATCATACTGTTAAGTTGTTCTTCTGTTACATCTTCAAATACAGTTTTATCTCTTTCTTGAAATTCTCTATGAAGTTCCTCATGAACCTTATTAATTGCTTTTCCTTGCTTAGTAAGCCTAAAATAGATTTCTTTTTTATTATCCTGTTTTTGATAACTTTCAATATAGCCTTTTTTCATGAGTTTTTTAGTTACTTTACTCATAGCCCCTCTAGTCATATAAAAAGATTCTGCAAGTTTTGTTACGTTGGAATCTGTATTTTTTGCAATGTATTCTATACAATGTACCTCAGAAGGTTTATAATCCTTAAGAGCTTCTTCCATCTTAGACTTATTAAGCCAAGCCAGTTTGTTAAATAAGTTCCTAAAGCCTGTTATGACTTGTTCTTCTTTATTCATGAACCATCCTCCAATTCGTTGATGCATTAGCAATATTATATTAAATTTTTGTTATTATTTCAACAACGTCAAAATAATCATACTAGAAATTAAATGATATATAAAAAAGACAGCATACACAGGCTTTTTGTAGAAAATAATACCAAATGATATAAAATATGATTTTTAAGATTTAAAACTTTTTCAAAAAGTGCTACAATAGACCAAATTATTAGTTTCTATATTCACTAAACAGGAGGTGATGGTATGAAAAAACATAATATTTTATTTATATCAACAGATGACAAAATAAATATAGATACATCAAAACAGTTAGAAAATATATTTGGAGAATTTTGTAATATAGATAACTTGGTCTATATAGATAGAATTGATATTGAAGTATTAAAGTATGAGCTTATAGTATGTTCAGATAATGAGATAAAAGAACATATACACAATAATATCGATAAAAATATACCTATTGTAATAATACATCGTACAATAAACATTGAAAATATAAACCAGATAATAAGTATAGAAAATGATTCTGAAGTTATGGTCATAGATGATTATAAAGAGTCAGCAGATGAAACAGCCAAGATAATTAGAAAACTAGGCCTAATTCATATTATCCAGGATGCAATAAGTCTAAATGTGAAATTGGGATTATTACAGGAAGTAGAAATAATGTACCACAAAATGTGAAGCAAATAATTGATATAGGGGATAAAATAATCGATATAAATACAGTCATAGAAATCTTTACAAAGCTGAACATATCTATAGATAAGTTACATATTATTAAAGAAAAATATAATGAAGATACAGTAAGTGGATATAGGTATTATACAACTATGAATAAAACTATGAAGAGTTTTTTGGAGATTATTGATGAAGGTATTGCTTCTATTGATAAGCTAGGAAAGTTTATATATTGCAATAAAGTATTTTCTAATCTAGTTGGGATAGACCAAAATGAGATTATATCTAATAATTTTATGGATTTATTTAGTGATAAAATTATTAAAAAAATATTTTTTCAAGAGGATGAAGTTAGTGATGAAGTAGTGAGTCTAAATAACAAAAAACTCATAATTAATAAAGTAAATGTGTATGAAAATAATGAACGTATAAAAAGTATTATAAGTATTAAAGATATAAGTGCAATTCAGATACTTGAGGATAAGATTCAAAACAAATTTCAGACAAAAGGATTTGTATCAAAGTACACATTTGATAATGTTGTAGGCGAAAGTAAAATAATAAAAGAAAAGATTAATATTGCAAGAAAAATAGCATCTACAGATTTTTCTGTGTTGATACTTGGTGAAAATGGAACAGGAAAGGAAATATTTGCTCAAGCAATACACAATGAATCTCTAAGAAAAGATAAGCCCTTTGTTGCAGTAAATCTATCTTCTTTATCAGATACACTTATTGAAAGCGAACTTTTTGGTTATGAAGAGGGAAGTTTTACAGGAGCTATAAAAGGTGGAAAAATAGGGATATTTGAAAGAGCACATACAGGAACAATTTTTTTGGATGAGATAGGTGACATCTCTCTAGATGTACAACAAAGATTGTTAAGAGTCTTACAAGAAAAAGAAGTCATGAGAATGGGAGGAAGTAAAATTATACCTGTGGATGTTAGAATTATAGCTGCAACAAATAAGGATTTAAAGAAAAAAATCAAAGAAGGTTCTTTTAGAGAAGATTTGTATTATAGGATTAATGTATTGCATATAGAAATACCTAGGCTTAGAGAACGTAAGGAAGATATACCTCTTATAAGTAAGTATTTCTTGAATGAAATAAATAGTAATAAGTGTTTTACAGAAAAGTCGATGCAGGTATTAAAACTGTATGAGTGGCCAGGTAATGTAAGAGAACTTAAAAATTTGATTTATTATATAGACACCATAGTGGAGGAAGATAGGGTAGACTATGAGCATTTGCCAGAACAATTTAAATTTGAAAATAACAATACTCTAGTTAATGAAAATTTTGATTCAATTATACTAGATTTTAAACAATCAAATTTCTTTAGTGAGAGTATTTGTATATTGATGAGTATAGAAAATTGGAATAATAAAAATATATCCTTAGGAAGAAATAAATTACAAGAAATTTTAAAAGAAAGAAGCATAGCATTAAGTGTAGACCAAATTAGAAAAAGAATAGATAAGTTAAAAAATCATGGATTACTATCATCTGGAGTAAAAAAACAAGGGAGCTTTATAACTGATGAGGGAAAGAACTTTATATCATATGTAAAATTTAAGGGGGAAATATAGGGGATTAAAAATAAAAAATCCCCTAAAAATCCCCTGAGATAATCTTAGACAAATAAAATTATTTCAAATATTGAGATAATTTAAAAAATATTGAATTAAAAATAAAAAATATTATTTCGAATAAACAGTAGTAAATTGTCATTTTACTACCGTTTTTATTTTTTGAAAAATTTAATGTGCAATTAAAACTTATATTTTGGCATATCAATTGCTATATAGTGAAAATATAAAAAAATTGTAAAATTTGGAGGATGTTGTTATGAAGTCAGCTTATAAAGGATACGAAGCTTATAGTTATTTAGAAAAGGGAAAAGATATCTCATCTATTGAGATGTGTAAAGGAGATAAGAGAGTAGAAGAGTATCTTATCGAGTTAGATGATGTTCAAGAAGCTAAAGTTAAAAGTATAGTAGATGAAAAAGTATTTATATCTCTACATGAACATCCAGTTTTATTCCCAGAACATTTAGAAAGAGATATATTTGAATACAACAGAGAAGGAAAACAAAGATGTGCCTATGAAGCATTGTCAAGAGGATATTATGATGCTATATTTGATAATTTAATGGATGGTGTGTGCACAATAACATCAAATGCTGGATGGAAATGGGATGATATACTAATTGATTTAGGTATGAGGTTATGTGATTTAGCACACCAAGATTTTGTTATAAAGTGTGAAAAAGTGGAAGACATATATAGAGCTAAAAGTGAAGGTAAAGTGGCATTGATACCAACACTAGAAGGAGCAGCACCAATAGAGAATGAGCTTGATAGAATAGATATATTATATGGATTTGGTATAAGGTTAATGGGAATCACGTACAGTGAATCCAATGCATTAGGCTCTGGATTAAAAGAAGAAAAAGATGGAAGTCTTACAAATTTTGGTAGAAAAGCTATTGAAAGAATGAATAAGATTGGTATGGCAATAGATTGTTCTCATGTTGGAGTACAAACAACACTTGATGTTATAGAGTATAGTAAAGACCCAATAATATTAAGTCATGTTGGAGCAAGAGGATTATGGGATACGAAAAGATTGACTCCAGACGAAGTGTTAATAGCATGTGCTAAAAAAGGAGGAGTTATAGGTGTAGAAGCAGCACCTCATACTACTATAACTGAGAAAAATAAAGAACATTCAATAGATTCATTTATGGAGCATTTTGAGTATATCAAAAACTTAGTAGGAATAGACCATGTAGCATTTGGTCCAGATACAGTATATGGTGACCATGTAAAATTACACTCAGTGTTAGCTGCTAAATTTGATATAAAAAAGATAACAGGTACAAAAGAACATCCTAAAGTAGAATATGTAAAAGGGCTTGAGAATCCAACTGAGACTTCAAAAAATATTGTTAGATATTTAGTAAAAAATGGGTACAGTGATGAGGAAATAGAAAAGGTACTAGGAGGAAATATACTTAGAGTGTTAAAGCAGGTATGGAAATAAGTAAATAGAGTAGAAGTATTAATAAAAGTTGAGGATTTATAGGGAGGTTTTATAAATGGATTATTTAAAATTAGCTAATCATCCACTCTTGTGGATAGCAAGTACAGTAGCAGTATCAATAGTAGTGGTACAATCCCTTATATTTGCTATAAAGTCTTGTAAAGTTGGTAAAACAATGGGAATAACAGATAAACAAATAAAATCAGCTGTTAAAAGTAGTGCTATTTCAGCTATAGGACCTTCAATGACTATATTTGCTGGAATGGTATCGCTTATAGTTACAATGGGTGGACCTATAGCATGGATGAGATTATCGTTTATAGGTTCTGTAATTTTTGAATCTATGTCAGCAGGGTTTGGAACAGATGCGCTAGGTATAACTTTGGGTTCTCCTGAAATGACAGAATTGGCATTTACAAATGCAGTTTGGACTATGATACTTGGTTCTTTAGGATGGATAATATTCACGTTACTGTTTGGGCATAAATTGGATAAGATAACTAATGTTATATCTAGTGGAAAGAAATCATTTATACCAATAATATCTTTAGGAGCGATGCTAGGTTCATTTGCATATTTAAATGCTGATAGGGTGTTACGTTTTGATAATGGAACAATTGCATGTATAAGTGGGATGGCTATAATGATAATATTATGTATGATTGAAAAAAAGAAAAATATAAAATGGTTAAGAGAGTGGGGGCTTACAATATCAATGTTCAGTGGAATGATAATAGCTTCAGTAATATAAAGGGGGAAGTTTTATGAGTAAAGTAAAATCTATATACAATGAAGAGTACTTACCTTTTATGATAAGGTATGGAAGATTGACATTATCCTTAGGTATTATAGCAGCTTTGGTTCCTGGAATAATTTTGAGTTTTGGATTTGGTATTATGCCTCCAATATCAGCATTATTGGCAAGTACAATGGCAATTGTTAGCATGAGTGCTCCAAACTACATAATAGAGCCAGTTTCTTATTCGCCAATTTTAGGTATACCAGGAACTTATATGAGTTTTCTTTCTGGAAATATATCTAATATGAGACTACCATGTTCAATAGCAGCTCAAAAGGCAGCAGAAGTTGAATCAGGAACAGAAGAAGGTTCAATAATATCTACAATAGGTATAGCTGTATCTATCTTAGTGAATATAAGTATATTAACTATAGGAGTAATTCTAGGAGGAAGTGTATTATCTAAGATTCCAGCTGAAGTAGTAGAAAAACTAAATTTAATATTACCAGCTTTATTTGGGTCAGTATTTGGACAAGTATTTTTACAAGATAAAAAATTAGGTATAGTAGCAATTGTAATATCTGTATTAACGATTACACTATCAAAGCAAGGTATAATACCACAATCTTTAGTAGTTCTTATATGTGTATTTGGGACTATATTAATTGCAAGAGCTATGTATAAAGATAAACTTAGTGATTAATAACATTTAAATGATAATAAATTCTTAAATATTATAATTCAGTTTTAATGTACAAAAAGTTACAGAAAAAATTACTTAAAAGTACAGTTTTAGGGAGGGAATATCTTGATATACGATTTAATCTTAAAAAATGGATTTATAGTAGATGGTACTGGAGATGTTGGTTTTTATGGAGATATAGCAATTAAAGACAATTTAATAGTTAAAATAGATTCTGAGATAAATGAAGAAACAAACAAAATAATTAATTGTCATGGAAAAGTTATAACTCCTGGATTTATTGACCCTCATGTTCATGAAGAGATAGTAGCAATACTAGATGGCAAATTTGAAAAATTCCTAAAACAAGGAGTTACAACAACTATAAATGGTAATTGTGGGCATTCTATAACACCATATTCTTCTGAAAATGTATATGAATATATGTATAAAAACGGCTTATTACTTGAAGAAGAGAAAAAATATCTTATAGATAAAAATAAATATTGGAATAATTTTACAGAATATTGTGACCTTATATCTAAAAGTGGTATTTCTATCAATATGGGATTTTTATTGGGTCATGGAACTATAAGATGGAGTGTTATGGGAGGCTCTAAAGATAGGCCACCTACAGAAGAAGAAAAAAAAGAAATCACAAATATAATAAATGATGGTATGAAAAGTGGGGCTTTTGGAATATCTACTGGATTGGCATATATTCCAAGTAAGTATGCTGATATCGATGAACTGGTTGATATCGCAAAGTTAATTAAAGAGCATGATGGTATATATACATCCCATATCAGAGATTATATAGGAAGATATAATGCAGTAAAAGAAACTATAGAGGTTGGTCAAAAAAGTGGGGCTAGAGTACAAGTATCTCACTTAAGCCCCGTTGAAATAGAAGCCTTTGATGAGATATTAAGAGCTAGATACAATGGCGTTGATATAATGGTTGATACAGTACCAAGAAGTTCTGGTCATTGTATGAAGAAGAAAAGAGTGATTCAATTTATTATGGCAATATCATCTAGCTTATTTGAGCTAGGTATGGATGGAGTAATGGATGCTCTTAAAAATGAAGAAGGAAGGGCACTTATATTAAAAGAGGCATTTATACTTGGAGATAGAGGAAGTATAATACTTCTAAACACTAAAGATACTGATATAGAAAAAAAATCAATACGTGAAATAGCCATTCAAAAATGTGTGAATGAAGACACATTATTACTTGATTTACTTTTATATGGAGATGAAGAGCTTATATTTTGTTTAGGTGGGATGTATAGAGCTGATTTCCCAGATAAATTACATAATAATAAAATAATTGACAATCCATTTGTTATGGTTGGCTCAGATTGTTTGTTTAGTGTAGGTGGAGATATGTCATGGTTTGAACTACAAAGAAGAGGAGCATTTCCAATTTTCTTCAATATGTATAGAAAATCAGGTGTAAGACTAGAAGAAATTGTAAGAAGAGTTACTTCATTACCAGCTAGACAATTTAAAATAAAAGATAGAGGTATCCTTGAAGAAGGAAAAATAGCTGATATAGTTGTTATTGATATAGAAAACTATAGTTATCCTAGGTCAGAAGAAGTTGATTTCTCAAAACCACAATTATTAGCTAAAGGTGTTGAATATGTAATTGTAAATGGTAAAATCGCATTGGAGGAGGGGAAGGTCACTGATATTCAATGTGGTGAAGTATTAAAAAAATAAATTCTTGAAAATAATAGGAATTTATAAATAAAATAAGTATCCAATAAGTAAAGACGAAGTGTGAAATTTATTTAAATAAAAATCATATTTCGTTTTTACTTTTAGTAATAAAATTTAATTTATTTTAATAATAGTGAAGATGAATATAAAAAAGATACAAAAAATATTTTCATTATACAATGAAAAATTAATATTTTTAATCGTTAAATTATGTAGAAAAATTAGATAAATAAATAATTATATCGCTTTGGAAAAAATGTTTTATAAACAAAAAATGATAAAAGTATAACGGCTATATAAAAACTACATTAAAGGAATAATTATATATTTTACGACTTAAAGGTCATAGAAACAATTGAAATTATGTTGTATATATTAAAATAATATAACATATAGTTAGAATTTTAGAGATATATTTATTAGTCATTAGTATATGTAAAATGTAGTATTTATTATAGTATGACAGTTGTTTGATGGAGAATAATTCTAACTGGTTAAGAAGGGGGCTTGGTGAGTGTTATATATTATGTTTATTGTAGGAATATAACATGTAAAGTTGCATTAGATTGAGTTGGAATTGTTTATATATATCTTATAAAGTTGATTGGAAATGATAAAAAAATAACTATAATTTAAGAATTAAAGAATTTTAATACTGACTTTATTCTACAAAATAAGTATTATTTTTATTTTAAGAAATTCGAATAAAGACGAAAATAAATTGTCAGAATAATCTTGACAGTCTAAAATCGTGACTGTATAATACAATTAAAAATCGGATTAATTACCTAGTTTACAGAAAATAAAAATAATGCTAAGGCAAACGTTTTATTTTTTTAGTAAGTAATCCTCCGCCACTCCTTAAATTAGAGCTTTTCTAATTTCAAAATGTATAACTAAAACTTCATAATTTAACTGTGCAATATTTATTAGGCTCTAACTTTTAAGGTTACTAATAATTTATTACATAGCTCCATACATTTGGCGGCAATGGCGGGAGCGATAAGGGGTAAGATATGGAAAATTACAAGTATGGATTTAACGACAAGCCAAAGCTTCTAACAGCAATACCGCTTAGTATGCAACATGTTTTTTCTGCTTTTGCGGGTACTATGTCTGGTGCTATTTTAGTAGCTGTTGGCATGGGTCTCTCACTAAGTGAGACTGCATTTTTGATTCAATGTTCGATGTTGATTGCAGGAGTGAGCACCATACTGCAATCTATGGGGATTGGGCCAATAGGGTCACGGTTACCAATTGTTACTGGTGGTAGTTTCACCTTTGTAGCACCATTAATTGCCTTAAGTACGAATAATGATGTCGGTATTGCTGGAGCTTTTGGGGCAGTACTTGTAGGAAGTTTAGTCTTAACTTTAGTAGGACCATATGCAGTAAAATATTTGCATAAATATTTTACACCTACAGTTACAGGAAGTGTTGTTTTAGCAGTTGGGTTATCACTTATGAGTTCTTCATTTGACTATGCAGTATCATTTGATGTTCATAGCCCTGATGTAGTTGCTAATTTTTCTTTGGCTATATTTACACTGTTATTGACACTAATTTTAAATCAATTTGGAAAAGGTTTTCTGAAAGTGGCATCTATAATAATTTCAATAGTGATAGGGTATATAGTAGCAGTGATATTTGGTATGGTTGACTTTTCTAGTATGGCACAAGCAAATTGGTTTGCGATGCCAAGACCTGTATTTTGGGGACTGGAGTTTAACTTAGGGGCTATTGTAACCATATGTACGATTCATATTGTGACAGTTATGGAGATAATAGGAGACACTACAGGTGTTGTCAGCTCTGTTGAAAATCGATTACCTACACAAAAAGAATTGATGAGAGCAGTAAGAGCAGATGGAGTTGGAAGTTGCTTTGCAGCTTTGTTCAACGGGCTTCCAGTTATATCAGGTAGCCCAAACATAGGCATAATCTGTATGACAGGTGTTGCAAGTAGGTATATAGTAGCACTTGGAGGAGTAATAATAGGGATTTTAGCATTTTTTCCAAAGTTTGCACAAATATTAGCTTTAACGCCAAATCCAGTTATTGGAGGAACATTAGTTATGATGTTTGGAACAATTGCATCATCAGGTATTAAAGTTATTGGTATGGGTAAAATGACAAATCGTAACATAACAATTTTAGCAGTTTCATTAGGTATTGGTATGGGTGGTTATTTTAATCAAGCTGCATTAGCATTTTTACCAAGTATAGTAGTCACTTTAATGACTGGTATATCTGGAACAGCTTTATTATCTCTAATACTAAATATCATATTACCTAAGGAAAAGGAAGATGTAGTTGAGAGTGAAGTAAGTTGTAAAGCTTAGAGAACGTAATTCTAAAGGATATCCAAGAAGGAGCGCCTTGCTTCTATTTTTTTTACCAAAAATAGGATTGAACTTTGAAGGAAACCCAATAGCTTATAAATACAATCTGAAAGGATATCCAAGAAGGAGCGCCTTGCTTCTATTTTTTTTACCCAAAAACCTTAAAAACTTGAATAATCAAAAGATATGATACTCATTTTAATAAAAGTATAATC
This sequence comes from Clostridioides sp. GD02377, assembly GCF_045899875.1. Taxonomy (NCBI): domain Bacteria; kingdom Bacillati; phylum Bacillota; class Clostridia; order Peptostreptococcales; family Peptostreptococcaceae; genus Clostridioides; species Clostridioides sp. GD02377. The sequence goes on along the minus strand of NZ_JBJODA010000025.1, from coordinate 36,266 downwards.
TGAAAGGATATCCAAGAGGAGCGCCTTGCTCCTCTTTTTTTATCAATAATTAGAGGATTTTGTGTAAAAAAGAGCTTAAATAATACAGACAAAGTAATTAAATTTAAAATTTCATAGAGATATACATAATTAAATTCTGTAGGTGGAAGGTGAAGGTTATGGAGGTTATTGAACTTGATATAAATGGCACAGTGAAAGAGGTAGCCATAGAAAATAAGTGGACTTTACTTTATGTCTTAAGAGAAAAATTAAATCTAACTGGAAGTAAATGTGGATGTAGTACAGGTGATTGTGGAGCTTGTAAAATAATTTTAAATGGAGAAGCAGTGAATTCATGTCTGATTTTAGCAAAAAACGCAGTGGGTAAAAAAATCATGACAATTGAAGGTTTATCAGATGGAATCAATATACATCCAATCCAACAAGCCTTTATTGATTGTGGAGCTATACAATGTGGGTATTGTACTCCAGGTATGATAATGTCAGCAAAAGCTTTGTTGGATAAAAATCCAAATCCTTCTGAAATGGATGTTAGAAAATCCATAGATAATAATCTTTGTAGATGTACAGGATATGTAAAAATTGTCGAGGCTATACTTTTATCAGCAAAAAGAATGGGAGGTGTAGCATTTGAGTAGTGAACTGAATGTTATAGGTGAAAGAGCTCCAATAAGGGATGCTGTGCTTAAAGCTACTGGTCAACTTAAATACACTGCAGATATGAAAATCCCCAATATGCTATATGCTAAGGTATTATTTAGCCCTGTGGCACATGCAAAGATTAAGAGAATAGACACATCAAAAGCAGAAAAATTAGAAGGAGTAAAAGCTATAGCTACATATAAAAATTCACCAAGAATAGCTTTTAACAGTGCAATGAGGTTTTATGAACATGAATTGCCTGAAGTTGAATACATTTTTGATGATATTGTTCGTTTTGTGGGGGATAAGGTCGCAGCTGTTGCAGCAGAAGATTTAAAAACAGCTGAAAAAGCACTGAAACTTATTGAAGTCGAGTATGAAGAATTGCCTTCAGTATTCGACCCAGAAGAAGCAATAAAAGAAAATGCATATCCAATACATAAAGATGGTAATAAACTTACAGAAAATGTGCAGGAATGTGGAAATGTAGAAGAAGCTATGAAAAAAGCTGATTACATCTTTGAAGATAAATATAAACTTCCAGCTATACATCATGGAGCTATAGAAACTCATGTTGCTATTGCAGACTATGATTATAGTGGAAAACTTACAGTCTATAGTCCCAATCAAAATACTTTTGCTTTTAGAGTAATATTATCTAAAATATTTGAATTGCCAATGAATAAAGTAAGATTGGTAAGCCCAGCTATTGGTGGCGCTTTTGGAGGAAAATTGGAAATTACTATTGAGCCAATAGTAGCTTTACTGGCAAAGTTATCAGGCAGACCAGTAAAACTAGAGCTTAATAGGAGAGAAACTATGGCTTCAACAAGAACTAGACATGGTGCAGTTGTATATCTAAAAACAGGTACTATGAAAGATGGGCAAATTATAGCGCAAGATATGAAAGTTATTACAAATACAGGAGCATACACATCAAGTGCTCTAAATGTAATAGGAGCTATGAGTCATAAAGTATTTAAATCATATAAGATTGAAAATATGAGATATACTGGGATACCAGTGTATACGAATACTCCAATTGCAGGAGCTATGAGAGGATATGGTTCTCCACAAGCTTTCTTTGCTCAACAATCACAACTAAATAAGATTGCGAAGAAACTCAACATGGATATTTTAGATTTACAACTTAAGAACTTAGTTGAGCCTGATGGGATAGACCAGAGATTTAAAAGTCCTCATGGAAATCCAAGACCAATAGACTGTATAAAGAAAGGAATGGAAATGTTTGAATGGAAAAAACAGATTAAACAGCAAAATGGTTCAAGTGGGAGATTCTTAATCGGCATAGGTATGGCAGTTGGTTCACATGGAAATGGATGCTTTGGTGCACATAGAGACATGACAGCTTTGATGCTTAAGATGAATGAAGATGGTTCAGCTGTATTATATACAGGTACTCATGATATGGGAAATGCATCTGTAAGTGTTCAAGTGCAGATTATATCTGAAATACTTGGAATAAGCCAAGAAAAAATAGAGTGTATACAAGCAGATACAGAAGCATCACCATGGAATCTAGGTGACTATGCAAGTAGAGGAGTATTCGTATCTGGAAATGCAGCTTTAAAAGTTGCTAACTCAGTAAAAAAACAACTTTTAAAAGAAGCATCACAACTTCTAGAAGAGGATGAAGAATGGATAGAATTAAAAAATGACAGAGTTTATTCTATTAAAAATACTGATAAAAATGCTACATTGTGTGATGTCATGATACATGCACAAAAAGTAAATTTAAGGGAAATTATTGGAGTTGAGACATTTTCTTCAGACACTGGTGCAAGTTCATATGGTGCACATTTTGCTAAAGTTGAAGTTGATACAAAATTAGGAGATGTAAAGGTACTTGAATATGTAGCAGTACATGATGTAGGAAAAGCACTAAATCCAATGTCTATAGAAGGTCAGATTGAAGGGGCAATTCAGATGGGAATAGGATATGCTTTGACGGAGGAACTTGAATTTGATGATAGAGGAAGAATAAAGACTAATTCATTTCGCTCATACCATATGATAAAAGCAAGTGAAATGCCTAAGGTAAAAGTAGGCATGATAGAATGTGGAGAACCTGGTGGTCCGTTTGGAGCTAAGAGTATAGGAGAATGTTCAGTAGTACCTTCAGCACCAGCAGTGTCAAATGCTGTGGCTAATGCACTAAAGTGTGACTTTTATAGTTTGCCATTAAAGAAAAATACTTTATTAGAAAATATAAGTATTTAATCTTGTCTTATAAAAAATAAGAAACCATTTAAGATGTTTTAGAGATTGTAGTAAGGCACTTTTTTCTAGCTGTAAATATAAATTATGTGAATGTAAAGGGTGTGGTGGTTGTGGATTTAAGATTTAGAGATAAGGTTGTTGTGATAACAGGAGCGGGTCAAGGATTAGGGGCAGGTTTTGCTTTAGATTTTGGTATAGAAGGGGCAATTGTAGTTTTGATTGGAAGAACTAAAAGTAAGTTGGATAATATTGCAGATAAAATCATCAAATCTGGTGGTAGAGCATTCGTTTCAGTTTGTGATGTAAGTAAATCCAAAGAAGTAGATAATTGCTTTAAGAACTTAATAGAAAAGTTTGGGACTGTAGATATCTTGATTAATAATGTTGCAATTCATAAATCATGTCCAGTAATTAATACTACAGTTGAAGAGTGGAATTCTCAAATAAATACAAATTTGAATGGAACTTTCTATTGTACGAAAGCTGTTCTAAAAGCAATGATAGATAAAAGATATGGAAAAATAATAAATATTAGTTCCACAGCAGCAAAGCACTTTTTTCCAGGGTTTGGTGCATATTCAGCTTCTAAAGGAGGTGTGGTAAGTTTTACTCAAACTTTATCTGAAGAAGTAAAAGAATATGGAATTAATGTAAATGCAATATATCTAGGAATGACAAATACAGAATATACAAGAAAACGATTTGACTCTGATGATGCAGTTACAATACCACTTGAAGAAATGTTGCAAGTAGAAGAAGTATCAAAGGTCGTAACTTTTTTAGCATCTGATGAAGCTAGTCCAATAATGGGAGCTGCGATTGATGTCTGTGGAAAAAAAGCATAAATAAAATATATTGAGAGGTATGAAAATGATAAGTTTAAATAAAAAGGCGATGGTAGTAGTAAGAGAAATATTGGAAGATGCAGAATCATTAGGGTGTGAAGTCATCAAGACAGATTGTGGAGCAACCATAATTGATATGGGTTTAAATTGTAGTGGAAGTTGGAAAGCAGGTGTTTTATTTACTAGAGTTTCTATAGGTGATTTGGGGATAGTAACATTGGGAGATTTTAAACTAAATGAAGAATACTCTTTTTCATCTGTTGAAGTATTCATAGATAAGCCTTTAATTGCATGTATGGGTTCACAGATTGCTGGATGGAAACTCGGTGAAGGAGAGTTTGCGACTATAGGGTCAGGTCCAGCAAGGGCTTTAGCAAGAGTTAAATCAGATTGGTATTTTGAAATGACTCCATATAAAGATGATTATCATGAGGCAGTCTTGTGCATTCAAGATATAAAATATCCTGATGAAAAAACTATTTTAGAAGTTGCAAATGCTTGTAAAGTAAAACCAGAAGACACATATATATTGATTTCACCTAGTACGTGTATTGTAGCATCAATGCAAGTATCAGCAAGAATCATTGAGCAAGTATGCCATAAAATGTTTGAAAAAAACTTTGATGCAGGTCAAATTGTACTTGCAAGAGGAAAAGCACCAATAGCACCAATAGTAAAAGACGAAATTAAGACTATGGGAAGAATCAATGATGCATTAATTTATGGTAGTGAAACTGAGTTTTGGGTAGATTCAACTGACACTGATATTGCAAAAACTATACATCAATTGGTGGGGAAAACATCATCTCCAAATTATGGAGAATTATTTGAGGATGTATTTGAAAAAGCAGGAAGAGATTTTTTCTATGTAGACCATGATGTACATTCGATTGGCAAAATACAGATACACAATATAAATACTGGAAAATCATTTTCATCAGGAGAGATAAATTATTCAGCTCTTGAAAGAAGTTTCTTAAAATAAATGATTTAAATTCTATTAATTTAGGGGGAGACAAAATGGTGTTAGATAAAACAAGATTAGAAAAATTATACCGTGATATGGTTATGATTCGAAGATTTGAAGAAGTAATAGAAGAGTATGCTGCAAATGGTACCATACCAGGATTTGTTCATTTAAGTATAGGTCAGGAGGCTTGTCAAGCAGGTATAGTAGATGCACTTAGAAAAACAGATTATAAATTTCCAGACCATAGAGGACATGGGACTATAGCACTTTGTGGAACCGACCCAAAACTTGTAATGGCTGAAATATTTGCTAAAGCTACAGGTATAAATGGTGGCAGAGGTGGTTCAATGCATATAAATGATATTGAATGTAGAAATATGGGATTCAATGGAATACAAGGTTCTACTATGGTAACTTGCTTAGGCACAGCTTTTGCATCTGTATATAAAGAAACTGACGATGTAACAGCAGTATTTTTAGGAGATGGTACTTTAGGAGAAGGTACTTGTCATGAAAGTCTTAATATGTCAGCTACATGGAAACTACCAATAATATACTGTTTGCTTAATAATCAGTATGCTATATCTACACACTATACAGATTCTCATCCTCAAAAAGAACTAAAAACATGGGGGGAAGGATACGAGATTCCAAGTTATAGAGTGGATGGGAATGATGTAGAAGCAGTAATTGAGATAGTAGAAAAAGCAGCAGATAGAGCAAGAAAAGGTGAAGGTCCAACATTAATAGAGTTTCTTACTTATCGTTGGCAAGGTCATTTTGCAGGAGACCCAGCAGCATATAGACCTGAAGAGGAAGTTAAGTATTGGAAAGACAGAGACCCAATAAAACTAACTAGAAAAGTACTTATTGAGAGAGAAGGTATGTCAGAAGATGTACTTAAAGATATTGAAGAAGAAATAGAGGCTGATGTTCAAGAAATGCTAAGATTCTCATTGGAGAGTCCATCACCAGATATTAAAGATGCAGTTACACACACATATGTTGATAGAGAGGTGGAAATAAGATAATGGGAAGAAAACTTTCGTATGGAATGGCAATAAATGAAGCACTTCATCAAGCCATGGAAAATGATGATAGAGTTTTTATATTAGGTGAAGATGTTGCTAAGATGGGTGGAGATTTTGGAATTACTAAAGGAATAATGGCTAAATGGCCAAATAGAATCAAGGATACAGCTTTATCAGAGTCAGCTATATTAGGATTATCAAACGGAGCAGCTCTTTGTGGATTAAGACCTGTACCTGAGATAATGTTTGCAGATTTTTTAGGTGTTTGTTTTGACCAACTTGTAAATAATGCAGCAAAACTTAACTTTATGTTTCAAGGGAAAGCTCATTGTCCAATTACTGTTCGTGCAGTGCAGGGAGCTGGTATACGTTGTGCATATCATCACTCAGTTTGTGCAGAATCATGGTTTATGAATACTCCTGGACTTGTAGTGGTTTCACCAACAACACCTTATGAAGCTAAGGGAATGTTATTATCAGCTATAAAGAACGATAATCCAGTATTGTTTTTGGAACATAAAATGCTATATAACGTTAAGGGTGAAGTACCAGTTGAACCATATGAGATACCTTTATATGAAGCTGAGATTGAGAGAGTTGGCAGTGATGTTACAATAGTGGCTACACAAATGATGTTAGGTCTAGCACATAAAGCAGCAAATGAACTTCAAAAAGGAGGAATTAGTGTAGAGATAATCGACCTTAGAACTGTTTTTCCTTATGACAAAAAAACTATAGTAGAATCAGTAGCAAAAACTAGCAGATTAGTTATTGCTCAAGAAGGACCAAGAGTAGGAGGTTGGGCAGCTGAAATATCTGCAATGATAAATGAAGATGTATTTGAGTATCTAAGTGCACCAATAAAAAGAGTTACATCAATTGATGCTCCAGTGGCATATGCACCAGTTTTAGAGGATTTTGTTTTGCCAAAACTAGAAAACCTAATTAAAGCCTGTAGAGAAGTTATGCAATATTAATCAAGGGAGGATAAGTCATGATTACAGAGGTTAAAATGCCAAAGTTTGGTCTTTCTATGGAAGATGGGACAATTGGTACATGGTTGATTGAAGAAGGTAACATTGTAAATAAGGGCGATGAACTTTTAGAAATTGAAACTGATAAGATAACTAATACAGTTGAAGCAACAGAAGATGGAGTACTAAGAAAGATACTGTTTGAAGAGGGAGAAGTTGTAAATTGTGGAGAAATAATCTGTATAATTGCAGATGCAAATGAAGATATTAGTGGACTTAATCCAACAGTTAAAACAAATATAGAGAAAGAAGAAGATACTCCAAGCTTAGAGCTGATAACAGAGGTAAAAAATTTGGAGATAGAAAAGAGAATAACTCCAAGAGCTAAAAAAATAGCTGAAGAAAAAGGCATTGACTATTCAAACATAGAAGGTACAGGAATACATGGAGCAATAACAATTGATGATTTGAAAAACTTCATGAATAAAAATCTAGAAGAAAAGGTAATTGAAACTAATCAAAGTGAAGTAGTTGAAAAAGGAGTACGGCAAGATGCTACATCTATTCCTCAAATTAAGAGCGCTAAGACAACTATAAGGGAAAATGATGTGGTAACTAAAATGACTCAAATGCAAAATATAATAGCAAAAAAAATGCACGAAAGTTTGTTGACAACAGCTCAAACTACGATTGCTACTGAACTAGAAATTACAAATCTAACTAAAGTATATAAAAGTTTAAAAGAAAAATATAAAAATGCAGGTATTAAACTGAGTTATACAGCTCTTATAATAAAAGCTGTAGCTCAAGCTCTTGAAAATCATCCTAAACTTAGAACACAAGTGTTTGATGAAAATCATTTTAAAATAAATGATGAGATTAATGTAGGTGTGGCTGTAGACATTCCAAATGGATTAGTAGTACCTGTAATAAAGAATGCAAACTTGAAAGACTTAAGAACAATATGTATAGAACTAAGTGATTTAAGTGAAAAGGCTAAAAATAATCAATTAAATCAAGATGAGATGAGTAATGGAACTATTACTATAACCAATTTAGGTATGTTTGGAATAACATACTTTACTCCAGTATTAAATACACCAGAAAGTGCAATTTTAGGGATTGGAAGTATAATAGAAAAAGTTCTTGTTAAAGAGGGTGCATTTTATGCTGGTTCTGTAATGAATATGAGCTTGACCCATGACCATCGAGTGGTAGATGGAGCTCCTGGAGCACGCTTTCTTCAAGAAGTTACTCAAAATCTCTTAGATTTTAGATGGATGTAAAATAATATTATAAGCACCACATTAATCGACAGATAGTTTGTTATGCGTTTCTCGAAAGATTTTTTCTCTCCAAACTATCTGTCAAAATTAAAGTATGGCAGAAAATTATATGGAGGTTACTGCATGAGAAAAGTAGATTTGATAATTAAAAACGCTTATCTAATTTCAATGAATACGGAGAGGGAAATATTAAAAGATGCTTGTATAATAATTGAAAAGAGCAAGATAATTGATATAGGAAAAACTAATTTGTTAGAAAAATATATTTCAGAAAAAACTATAGATGCTAAAGGTAAAGTGGTTTTTCCTGGATTCATAAGTACTCATTCTCATCTATTTCAGACTTTATTAAAGGGATTAGGAAGAGATAAATTATTACTAGACTGGCTTGATAGTTCTGTTAGAAGAGCTATCCATAAGATAGATGATGAATGTTGCTATTATGCAGCATTAACAGGGTGTATAGAAGCAATTAAGACAGGTACAACTACTATACTTGATTATATGTATTGTCATGGAAAAGAAGGTCTTGATGATAGCATAATACGAGCATTTGAAGACTTAGGAATAAGAGGGATACTGGGAAGAGGATTTACAGATACAAGTAAATTTCCTGAGGAATTTGGTTGCACTTATCATGATACAGAGCAAAAATTCTTTGATGATGTGAGAAGATTAAATAAAAAATATAAAAACCATTCAAGAATTGGTATGGCATTGGCACCTGGAATTATATGGGACAACACTGAAGATGGCTATAAAGAGATAAGAAAGATAGCTGATGAGCTTAATATACCAATAACAATGCATTTACTTGAAACTGAAGATGATGATAAATATTGTTTAGACGATAGAGGTATGAAAACTGTACCATATCTTGAAAAAATGGGGATTTTAGGCCCTGATTTTATTGCAGTTCATTGTATACATATGTCAGATGAAGACATAGAGTTATTTAAAAAATATGATGTCAAAATATCTCATAATCCTGTATCTAATATGGTTCTAGCAGCAGGAGTTGCACCAATTCCAAGGTTTATAGAAGAGGGATTAACTATAAGTCTGGCATGCGATGGTTCGGCTAGTAATGATACTCAAAATATGCTAGAAGTAATGAAGATGACTACATTATTACAAAAGGTTACTCATAGAGATGCAAAACTCTTACCTTCATCAAGTGTACTTGAAATGGCAACCTTAGGGGGAGCAAAATCTATAAATAAATTAGATTCACTAGGTTCAATAGAGGTAGGAAAAAATGCCGATATTGTAATTTATAACCCATATAAAAGTTCAATTTCTATACCAATTCATGACCCGATTAGTTCACTAATATATTCATCTACTCCAAATAATATAGAAACTTCTATTATAGATGGAAAAGTGGTTATGGAGAATAATCAGATAACTACTATAGATGAAGAAAAGGTACTATATAAAACTCAACAAATAGCAAGTAAATTAATAGCTGATATTGGTCTAGGTAATGTACAGTGGGGAAAAAGAATTTATGGATTGTAAAACAATTAAGAGAGGATGGTAAGAGTATGAATAATCTTGAATTTTTCAGTATACCAAGAGGTAATTTAAAAATAGATGTATTAAATAGAAATGAAAAGATATTAAGTACAATAAAATCAAATTCTAAAGAAGATGTATGTATACCAGATGTTATAGAGTATTATACGGAATTATTTTTTCCTCAGGCAAGTGAAAAAAGACCATATACATTTTCTTCTATGGTTTTATCTTCTGATGGAAAGATGGCATATGAAGATAATAAGGCAGGCCCCTTGATTGGGAAAAATAATTTTATAGACCTAGATGGTGCTCTAGCAGAATTTTGGGTTTTAAATGTATTAAGAGCATGTTCAGATGCTGTGATTATTGGAGCTAGAACTTTACAAAATGAACCAGGAATAACATGTCATGTATTTGACGAAAGTCTGACACAACAAAGAAAAGATTGTTTAAATAAAAAATATCAACCATGTGGGGTAGTAGTTTCTTTTGATGCTACAGATATTCCATTTAATCACTATACATTTAATGTTGATAAAAGCCAAGAATATAAAATGGTTATAGCTACATCTCCAAACGGCTGGGAGTATATAAAAGAAAACTCTCCTCTAAAACATGTGTGTATAGGAAGTTTTAGTTCAATTGAGGATGTTGATGATTGTACATTTGAAGAATTATATAAAGATTTTGATGTTTTTCCTGTGATTATAACTGGAAAAGATAGTACGCCAGATTCTGAGGTGTTGCTTTATGTACTTAAAAATTTAGGTATAGAAAAAGTGTGTGTAGAATCTCCTTCATATTGCACACATTTGATAGAAAATAAATTATTGGATGAATATTTCATAAATTATTCGATGGTGTTTGTAGGTGGAAGAATGACTCCAGGTTGCACAATAGCTTATAGCCATTTAGAGCATCCACATTCAGAATTATTGACAATAGGAATTCATAGAAATAATTTTATTTTTACACGTCAAAAACTTCATTATGATATTAAAAGTCAAATAGATTTAACTGGATATAAATATTAATAGCAAAATTTTGGACATAGTGAATTAATATTTATGATTTAAAAGGAGGAATAGTGAAGATGAACACTGATTTAATCGTAATTGGTGGTGGACCAGGAGGATATGTTGCGGCAATTAGAGGAGCTCAACTTGGATTAAATGTTGTAATTATAGAAAAAAATGAACTTGGAGGTACTTGCTTAAATACAGGTTGTATCCCTACAAAGACATTATTTAAGGATGCACAAATTTTAAATTATTTTAAGCATGCTGAAGAATATGGCATAAAAGTTGAAAAATATGAACTAGACTTAGAAAAAGTACAATCAAGAAAGAAAAAGGTAGTAAAAACTTTAACCAGTGGCGTAAAAGGGCTTTTAAAGGCTAATAAAGTAGTAATAGAAAAAGGTGAAGCAAAACTAATAAGTAGAGATTCTGTAGAAGTCAAATTGGAGGATGGGTCTAAGAAAATAATTAAAGGTAGAAATATTTTAATTGCATCTGGTTCAAAATCTTCTAAGCCACCAATAAAAGGAGCTAATTTAGAAGGTGTAATAACAAGTAAAGAAGCCTTAGAAATGAATAATTTGCCTAAGAAAATTGTAATCGTTGGAGGTGGAATTATAGGAATTGAGTTTGCAGGAATCTTAAACGAATTTGGTTCAGATGTGACTATTGTTGAGTTTTTGGATACTATAATTCCTATGGTTGATAAAGAGGTATCCTCTAGATTAAGTAAATTGCTAAATAAAAGAGGAATTAAAATAATAATTTCATCAAAAGTAGAAGAAATATATAAGAATGGCGAAGGATTAGTTGCAGATATAAGTAAGAATGGAGAAAAAACAAAAATAGCCTGTGACAATATACTTATATCAACAGGAAGGGAACTTGATGTAGATGGGTTAAACCTAGAAGGTATAGGTATAAGATATGATAAAAAAGGAATAAAAGTTGATGAAAATTATTGTACTTCTGTACCAGGAATATATGCAATTGGAGATGTGATTGGAGGAGTGATGCTTGCACATGTTGCATCTGAAGAGGGGAAAGTTGCTATTGAACGAATGGTAGGAGAGAAAACGAGTGTAGATTATAATTTAGTGCCAAATTCAATTTTTACTTTTCCAGAGGTGTCTACAGTTGGATTATCTGAAGAAGAAGTTAAGGATAAAAATTTAGATTATGTTGTCAGTAAATTTCAGTTTTCTGGAAATGGGAAGGCGCTTACAATGAATGATTCAGAAGGCATGGTTAAGATAATTGCCTCAAAGGATAAAACTACAATATATGGCGTTCATATTATAGGACCTAATGCTAGCGATTTAATACATGAGGCTGTGGTTGCAATGAAAGCCATGTTGACAGTTGAAGAAGTTGCAAGTATTATGCATGGACATCCAACTTTATCAGAAGCTTTTTTAGAAGCATCCATGGGAATATTAGATAAATCAATACACATGCCACCTGTGAGAAAATGATGTTGTAATAAATAAATGTAAGAATAAGAAGTGGTTATATATAGGTAAATTAAGTTGAAAACAGTTGTATAGAAAAAATAGTCAAATATTAAAGAAGGAAGTATATAATATGAAATTAAAAGTATTTGAAAAGCCTTTGTTTGTTGAAGAACTAACTTTCAGGATAAATATCAACTTAATAGAAAAATACTTACAATTAGATTATGAGATTTGGGTTAAGGGTTTAGAATTATTAGAGGGATTTGCTGGTTCTGAGATATGGATTAGTGAAAGTAATCCAGGAGAAATAACATCAATAGTATATTGGACTGATTATAAGTACTATAAAAATATTGATAAAAATTGGCTCTATGCTAGAAAGAAAAAAATGTCTGAACTGATGGGTGAGGGCCATTTAGAGTTTATAAAGGCAGAACACGAAATCAATAAAAGGTACAAACTTGTAGAGTGCAAAGAATAAGATTGAGTGTCACTAAAAACTATACATAGATAATATTGTGGTCAAAATAAATATCGTTCAAGTTAGCTGATATGATGGGAGCTACAACGATTGTTACTATTAGAGCTATGAATAGAGAGGTTACAGATAAAGAATTAGAGTCTGCTACGATGGGAAATGCATTGTCATCTATAATAGTATCTATATTTAGTTCAATACCAACTATACCTTCATGCATAATAGGAGGTGTTACTTTAGCAGATGGATTTATAATAGGTTCTCCTAGAATTTATTTGCTGATATATAATTTAAATAACCCCTTTTAATGTTTATTAGATAGTCTACCATAAATATTAAAAGGGGTTATTTGGTATATAAAAATTATTTGTAATAAAGTAAGATATATTAATAAATATGATAGAATATATATTATAAATTAAATTTTAGAAATATAAGGGGGGAACTTTGAGTTCTTATAGATTTCTTATATTATAAGAACCAATACTTTATGCGGGATTTATTAAATGTAACACTTATAGCAATACTTGTTTTGATAAATGCTTTTTTTGTAGCTTGTGAATTTGCTATGGTAAAGCTTCGTAGTTCTAGGATAGATACTATGATAGCTGAAGGCAATAATAATGCAATAAGATGTAAAACAATAAAAGACAATTTAAACTCCTATCTTTCAGCATGTCAACTTGGAATAACACTCTGTTCACTTGCATTAGGTTGGATGGGAGAATCTACAGTTAAAGAGTTAATTTTACCAATAATAAGTATCTTTAATCTTAGTGAAAGTATTATATATACCATATCAATTTCTATTTCATTTTTAATTATAACAATGGTAGAAGTTGTAATAGGAGAATTGGTTCCTAAAGCTTTAGCACTTTATAATACGGAAAAAATAATGTTAAGTACATCTTTTTTATTAATAGGATTTTATAAGTTAACATATCCAGTAATATATTTTTTCAACCTAAGTACTGATTTATTTCTTAAACCATTTGGATATTCACAAGCTGATGAGGTTGATGAGCCACATACAGGTGATGAAATAAGGTTATTAGTGGAAGAAAGTTATAGAAGTGGTCTTATAGATGAATCAGAACAAAGATTTGTTGATAATATTTTTGAATTTGAGGAAAAGAAAATTAGAGAAATAATGGTGCCTAGAACTGATATGGTATGTGTATATGAAAGTGATTCAGAAGAAAAGATATTATCTACTTTAAAAGAAGAAGGTGTCACAAGATATCCAGTATGTAGAAAAAATAAAGATGATATATTAGGTTTTGTACATATAAGAGATTTATATAATCAAAAGATAAATGAAAATAAAATTGAACTGAAACAAATATTGAGAGATATTATATACATATCTGAAAACTTAACTATAGATAAGGCTCTTGAGAGAATAAGAAAAGAGAAGCTTCAACTTGCTATAGTAGTTGATGAATATGGTGGTACATCTGGAGTGGTTACAATAGAGGATATACTAGAAGAGATAGTTGGAGAAATTCAAGATGAATTTGATAAAGAAGAGACTCATATTAAGAAAATAGGAGCAGGTTCTTATTTGGTTGATGGAACTGAGTCGATTAACTATATTAACAAGTATTTTGGGCTTGATATAGAACATGATGGGTTTGACAGTATAGGTGGATGGATATCCTATATGCTAGGTTCAAATATTAAAGTAAATCAAAGTGTGACTTTTGAAAACTATAATTTTACAATATTAGAATTGGATAAATTGAGGGTTGTAAAATTAATCATAAAAAGTGTAATATAATTATATCAAAAAATATTGGAGGAATTGTATGCAAAAAGTAGAAGGAATTATTTTTGATATGGATGGAGTTTTGTTTGATTCAGAGAGAATATCTCTTGAATTTTGGATAGAGACATTTGAAAAGTATGGATATACTATGACTAAAGAAATATACACATCAGTTATGGGAAGAAATCGTAAGGGTATAATAGAAGGTCTTACAAATATATACGATAGTTCTGTTCCAATAATAGATTTGTACGATGAAAAAACTAAAAACATGATTGAATTTATGGATAGAGAAGGAGCACCTATTAAATTAGGAGTTAATGAATTAATCTCATTCTTAAAGGAAAGTGGATATAAAATGGCTGTTGCAACATCTACAAAAAGAGAAAGAGCAGTAAAGAGGTTAGCCAAAGCAAATTTAAAAGAGTACTTTGATGCTATAGTATGTGGGGATGATGTTGTAAACTCTAAGCCAAATCCAGAAATATTCTTAAAAGCAGCAAAAAAAATAAATATAGAACCACAAAATTGTATTGTTATAGAGGATTCCCCTATGGGTGTGGAAGCTGCATATAATGGTGGTATAAGATGTATAAATGTACCAGATTTAAAAGAACCAGACGAACAGATTAAAGCACAATCACATAAGATACTTGAAAACTTATTAGAGGTTAGAGAATACCTAAAAAGTTTGAATTCTAAAACATGTAATAATCTATAATATAAAATATTAGATTAAATAAATTAAATATAATTTCTTCGATTTAGAATAAATCCATGAATATGAGAAAAAATAATTATAAACAATTAGGAGGAATATTCATGGATAATTCAGGTTCTCTATTATATTTTTTATTTAATTTTTTCTTGTATGGTTTTATAGGTTGGATAATTGAAAACTTATACAGTTATTATACACAAGGACATTTTCAAGAGGATGGATTTTTAAATGGCCCATTTAAACCAATGTATGCAATTGCAATGTCGATTATAATCGAGGTCTCAAGATTTATTGACCCAAATAATATATTTGCATTGCTTTTATTATGTTTAGTGGTACCAACAACAGTAGAATACATTACAGGTATACTTATGAAAATATATTTTAATAAGGTATATTGGGATTATTCTGATTACAAGTACAATAGTAGAGGAATAGTATGTTTAAAGTTTTCTATGTACTGGACTATACTGACTTTTATTGGGGTAAGATATTTTCAAGTATATATAATTGACAATTTGTATCGACTTATAATGCCTTATTGGCCAATTCTTGCAACTGTGCTATTGGTAGCACTGTTTGTAGATGAAATTTTTACTATAAAACTATTGAGAGGAAATAGAGATATAGTGGAAAGGTAATTTTAAAAGTATAGGTTAAACTTAGATTGTAGTAGAAAGAAAGCTATGTTAAAATGATGAAATCATTTAAAATTAGCTTTCTTTTTTATTTGATGAATTTATTTGAGAATATTATAATAGGTTATAAAGTTTTCTATTTAAATCAAAATAAAATATAGAAAATAGGGAGTGATTTATAATGAGTAAAGTAAGATTTGGCATTATTGGGACAAGCAATATAGCAAAAACATTTCTAAGAGCTGCTTTTAGGATTAAAGAATTTGAATTGGTTGCTATATATTCAAGGGATTTAGAAAGAGCTAAGGAATTTGGAGAGCCATATGGAGTAAGTATTTTTTTTGATGACTTAGAAAAAATGGCTAAATCAAGTGATATAGATGCTATATATATAGCTTCTCCAAATGCTATACATTCAAAACAAGCTCTTACTTGTTTAAAATACAAAAAACATGTACTTTGTGAGAAATCATTAGCATCTAATTTAAAAGAAGTAAAACTGATGATAGAAACAGCTAGAGACAATAATGTACTTCTTATGGAAGCTATGAGAATTACATGTGTTCCAAACTTTAAGGCAGTTAAAGAAAACTTATACAAAATAGGAAAGATAAGAAGATACTTTGGAAGTTATTGTCAATATTCTTCAAGATATGATAAGTATAAGAATGGAATTATAGAAAATGCTTTTAAAAAAGAGTTATCGAATGGTGCATTGATGGACATAGGAGTGTATTGTATACATCCAATGGTAAATCTATTTGGAGCTCCAAAATCAGTAAAAGCAATTTCTCATATACTTCAAACTGGAGTTGATGGAGAAGGCTCAGCTATATTTAAATACGATGATATGGATGCAATAATTCAGTATTCAAAAATAGCTGATTCTTATATACCATCTGAGATACAAGGAGAAGAGGGAAGTATAATAATTGAAAAACTGAATCTATTTGAGAAAGCTATTATAAAGTATAGAGATGGAAGAGAAGAAGATATATCTATTTTAAAAGAAAAAGAAGAGGAAAAACCTAGAGAAATAGAAGGTATGTACTATGAACTTGTTGAGTTTATAAGTCTTATAAATAACAATAAAATAGAGTCTAAAATAAATTCTTATGAAAACTCAATAATTGTAATGGAACTTATGGATGAGATAAGAAGACAATGTAATATTGTTTATCCAGCTGATAGTATGTAATTTATATTGTAAAGTATTGATAATATATAAAAGTGTGAGGAGATGTATATGTATAATATAAAGTGGGCTATATTGGGACCTGGGGCTATTGCTTCAGAGTTTGCACAAGCTATGAATAAGTTAAATTGTAGCATGTATGCAGTTGCTTCAAGAAGTATTGAAAGAGATGAGAATTTTGCAAACAAGTTTGGGATAGAAAAAGTGTATGATGATTATGATAAAATGTTAAAGAATGAGGATATAGATGTAGTGTATATATCTACTCCACATTGTAACCATTATGAATATATAATGAAAAGTTTAGAAAATGGAAAACATGTTTTTTGTGAAAAAGCTATAACGGTAAATGGAAGTCAACTAAGAGAGATTGTAACCTTAGCTAACGAAAAAAATTTGATAGTGGCAGAGGCAATGACTATTTATTACATGCCTTTATATAAAAAATTAAAACATAGTAGAGTCTGGAAGTTTGGGAAAAATTAAAATGATACAAGTATCTTTTGGAAGTTGTAAAGAGTACGATGTTAATAATCGATTTTTTAGTCAAGATTTAGCTGGAGGGGCATTACTTGATATTGGTACATATGCACTTTCATTTACTAGATACTTTATGTCAACTCAACCAAATGAGATTTTAACAACTGTTAAAAACTTTGAAACGGGTGTAGATGAACAATCTGGAATAATTTTAAAAAATTCTAATGATGAGATGGCTGTAATATCATTAACTATGAGGGCGAAGATGCCTAAAAAAGGTGTTGTTGCAGGTGAATTAGGATTTATAACTGTAGAAAATTTCCCAAGAGCATCGAAAGCAACAATAACTTATACAGATGATGGAAGAGTTGAAAATATAGAATGTGGATATACAGAAAAAGCTTTAAAATATGAAATTGAATATATTAATAATTGTATCTTGAATAAAATAAAAGCTGATACTATAGAATTGTCTGTAGATGTTATGAACTTAATGGATGAGATAAGAAAACAATGGGGATTAAGGTATACTTTTGAGTAAATTTAATTTTAGATTAAGTTAAAATGTATACATATTTAAGTATTAAAATGTCAAATTATAAGTATAAAAAAGTACTAAGAAGAGACTCTCTCTTAGTACTTTTTTTCTGTTTTTTTTACAATTTTGTAACAGTATCAAAAAAAGTTTTGGCGATTTTATTACAATTTTGTAGTTGAATATATACATCAAAACTAATATTATTAATAATAACATAAATTTGAATATTTTTAGAGGAGAGAAAATATGAGAAAATTGATATACTTTATTACTCCGTTTATAATAGGCGTAGTATTTTTATTTGGGCTAGACAAATTTCTTGATTCTAAAACTGATGAACTTTTGAGGGAGAAAAATCTACTTCCAATTATGGATGATACTTTAAGTGATATAAAGGACAAAGGTGTTATAGCAAATAATCATTTTTTAAGAGAAAAGGATATTATGATTTTGGGGTCATCAGAACTTGGTAATTCAACAAAACAACATCCGAAGTACTATTTTAATACGGATAGGAGCAAAAACAAGGTGTTTGCAATTGGGAGAGCCTATACTCAGACATTACAAGATGCTGCAATATTAGGAAGTATGAATCCTAATATTGATAATAAGAAAGTTGTCTTGTTAGTTTCTATGCAATGGTTTATGGAGAAAGATGGGGTAACAAGCCATCATTATCAATCTAGATTTTCACCAATACAATTTTATAGATTTTTAGATAATCCAAAGATATCTAAAGAAAATAAGATTGAATATGCAAAAAAATCAAGCAAACTATTGTGGGGAAGTGACGAGTATAAAGCAGAGGCACTATATGCAAAGCTATATGAACCTAAGACCTTGTCAGAAAAAGCTGAGAAGGTGATTTTAGAGCCTTATTTTCAAGGAAGAAAGTATTGTATAGCTCTTAAAGAAAAAGGGATACTTTATAAAAAATTAATTAGGCTAGATGAAAGAAGAAAAGGAAAAAGAAAAGGGTCAATAAATTGGTCACATGAGAGAAAGAAAGCTATTGAAGATGCTAAAAAAAGAGTTGGTAAAAATCCATTAAATATTGATAAATATTATTATCAAATGCATTTTAAGGATGGTATAGAACAATTTAAAGGAAGAGACAAAGACGTAGACTTGTTAACTTCTAAAGAGTTTGACAGTTATAAACTTATGCTAAATGTCTGTACTGACTTAGATATTAAGCCAGTTGTTGTACTAATCCCAAGTATGGGTAAATTCTATGATTTGACTGGTATATCTGAAAAAGAAAGAGACCAATACTATGATAAAGCACAAAAAATAGCAGAAAGTAAGGGTTTTGAAGTTCTAAATCTTAAAGATAAAGGGTCAGATAAATATTATTTAAGAGATGTAATGCATCTTGGTACGAAAGGATGGGTAGATGTCTGTGAGAGATTATTTAAAATATTTAAAGAGCAATAAAGAATTGGTAACTAGTATTTGTTTAACTATGGTTATAATATTGGCGATAGGAGTACTAACATTTACTCCATTTAAAGAATTGCCATTTATTTATAACGGATTTTAAAGGAGCATTTTTATATGAAAATTATTGAAGGAATAAAAAAATATTCAAATACAGATAGAATAGCACTAATGTGTAATGGAAATAAACTTTCTTATAAAGATTTAAATCAATATTCAGATGCTATATCAGTTTTTCTAAAAGATGTATACAAAGAAGAAGATACTCCAATAGTGATTTATGGAAATAAAGAAAATATGATAATGGCGTGTATGATAGGAGCTTTAAAATCAGGTAGAGCATATGTACCTCTTGACATTAGTTTTCCAATAGATAGAGTTTTTGAAGTTACTAAAGAGATAAAACCAAAGGTATTATTTAATTTTAGTGATGAAAAAGATTTTGGAGATATCAATGTAATTGATATGAACAAGCTAAATGACATAATAAATGAATATCAAGGAAAATCATTACATAAAGAAAACTGGGTAAAAGATGATGAAAATGCATATATACTATTTACTTCAGGAAGTACAGGAAAGCCAAAAGGGGTTCAAATAAGTTCAAACAATTTAGATAGCTTTTCGGATTGGATAAGTCCATATCTAAATATAGATGGAAGTGAAAAAGTAATAATGAATCAAGCAGCGTATTCTTTTGACCTTTCAGTTACAACTATATATCCTGGTCTTATTCATGGAGCGACATTATTTTCAATATCAAAAGATGTATTAGCAGATTATAAAGAGCTATTTAGACAGTTTAGCATGTCAGATATAGCTGTATGGGTGTCAACTCCTTCTTTTGCAGGTGTATGTATAACAGAAAAAGAATTTAATAGTAAAATGCTTCCTAAACTTGAGTCGATGATATTCATAGGAGAAGCACTTTCAAAAAATCTTACTAAGGAACTTATGAGTAGGTTCCCAAATACAAGAGTCATCAATGGATATGGACCAACTGAAGCTACTGTTGGTGTAAGTGTAAATGATATGACTAAAGAAGCCATAGATGATGAAAAAAGTCTTCCAGTTGGATATCCTATGTCAAACTGTAAAATAAAAATACTTGGTGAAGATGGAAATGAGCTTGAAGAAAATGAAAAAGGTGAGATTATAATAATTGGACCATCAGTTTCTAAAGGTTACTTTAATAATAAAGAAAAAACTGACGAAGTATTCTTCTATGATGAAATAGATGGTGTAAAATGGAGAGCTTATAAAACTGGAGATATGGGATATCTTCTAGATGGAAATATATACTATTGTGGGAGAAAAGATTTTCAAATAAAATTAAATGGATTTAGAATTGAAATAGAAGATATAGAGAATAACTTAAGAAAAGTACATAATGTAAAAAATGCAGTAGTTTTACCAATATATAAGGATGAGAAAATTGCTTACTTAAAAGGTATTGTTGAGTTAAATGAAAAGAATGATTTAAGTAACATTAAAAATGGGATGATAATAAAAAAGGAATTGGGAAAATATATACCTTCATATATGATTCCAAGAAATATTTCAATAATCTCTAAGTTTCCAACAAATATCAATGGTAAAATAGACAGAAAGAAACTTATGGAGGAAATTTAATGATTTTTTCACAGTATGGAGATTATTTTTATCTTTATATATTATTATTAACATCAATACCAGCAGTGATTTTAGGTCTAATGGGTAAGAATATAAAGTATTATGGTATGTTGGCAAGTTTATTTATGATATTCTTAATTGTAGGGATAGATGTCCAACTAAAATACCTAGTAATATTTATTATTCTTGAAGTTATAATAGTTAAAGGATATGAATATGTAAGAAGAAAAACTAAAAATAAATACATATATTGGGGATTCTTGTTTGCATCAATGCTCCCAATAATAATAAATAAAATATCTCCAGTTACTTCTTTTGGGATAATTGGATTTATTGGAATATCATACTTAAATTTCAGAACTATACAAATGGTTATTGAAATTTATGATGGAGCTATAAAAGAAGTTAAAATTTCAAAGATGCTTTATTTTATGCTATTTTTTCCAACATTAAGTTCTGGTCCTATTGATAGGTCAAGACGTTTTGAGCAAGATTTGGAAAAACAAATATCTAGAAAAGAGTATCTAGAAGAATACTTACTGCCTGGAATAAAAAATATTGTTATGGGTGTAGGTTATAAGTTTGTTATAGCATTTTTGATAAATACATATTGGGTATCCAGAATACCTAAAGATATGAGTTTTATAAATATTTTAAGTTACATGTATGCATACAGTTTATACCTATTCTTTGATTTTGCAGGGTATAGTTTGTTTGCTATAGGTGCAGGATACATATTTGGAATACAAGTACCAATAAACTTTGATAAGCCATTTATAAGTAAAGATATGAAGGAATTCTGGACAAGATGGCATATAAGTCTTTCAAGATGGTTTGGAGATTATATTTTTTCAAGATTTGTTATGTCATCAATGAGAAAGAAAAGATTTAAGAAAAGAACTACTGCTGCTCATGTAGCTCAGATGATAACCATGATAACGATGGGATTTTGGCATGGATTAACATGGTATTATGTTGCTTATGGAGTATATCAAGGGCTGGCACTTGTTTTGACTGATATATATCAGAGAAAATCTAAGTTTTATAAAAAACATAAAAAAGAGAAATGGTTCGAGAGAGTTCAAATTTTCATTACATTCCACATTGTATGTTTTGGATTACTGATATTCTCAGGTTATTTAGCTTAATTTTAAGGAGGCAGATTTATGCAAGAAACAGTTATAGAAATATTTGAAGATGTATTAGGGACTGATGAGATAAGAGAAGATTTAGACCTTAACTTATTTGAGACAGAGCTTTTAGACTCATTAGCTATAATTGAAGTTTTACTTGAAATTGAAAATAGACTAGGAATAGAACTTCAGCCAACTGATTTAGAGAGAAAAGATATGTCTACTGTAAATAATTTAGTAAAATTCTTGGAAACAAGAAAATAAATTAATAATTAAGTTTTAAATATTAATTTATAAAATAAAGTTTTATAAAGTCCATCTGATATTAATATTTGATGGACTTTTTTTATTATAATATACATTATTTTAAATTGAACTTTAATTGAGTGAAAATGTGTATCATGGAATAATAATTTTGTAAAGGTAGGTATTATTGTAATATTATAGGAGAAAAATATACATATTTAGGAGGAAAAGTGATGTCTTTAAATTCAATAGATAGAAAAAAAGAAATACTTAAATTATTAGATTCAAAAGGTAAAGTAAATACAAAAGAGTTAGTAAAAAAACTAGAGGTATCATCAGAAACAATAAGAAGGTATTTAGAAGAGTTAGAAAATGAAAATAAATTGAAAAAGGTTTATGGTGGTGCTATAAAAATAAATTATGGGGTGATTGAACCAGCACATATAAAGAGAAATAGTACTAATTTGGATAAAAAACAGAGTATTGCTAAATATGCATCTAAATTTGTGAATGATAATGAATCAATTGTCATAGATGAAGGTACTACTAATTTACAAATTGTGGATTATATAGTATCTGTAAAAAATTTAAAGGTTATTACAAATTCTTATCCTGTACTATCAAAGTTGATTTCCTATGAAAGTCAAGGTTTATTTGATGGGGAAGTTATATTTATTGGGGGAAAAGTAAATTTAAAGCATCAAAGAACAGCATGTCAAATGTCAATAGAGACTATGAGAAACTTATATGTGGATAAAGCCTTTATATCTAGCGAAGGTATACTTGATAGCTTTGGAATTAGCAGTATAGACCAAAATAAAGCATTATTGTCAAGAGAATATATAAAAAATTCAAAAGAGAGTTTTATATTGTGTGATAGTTCCAAAATTGGAATTGTCAGTATGTATAAGATAGCAGAGTTAGAAGAATTGGATTTTGTGATTTGTGATACAGAACCTCCAAATGAATGGAGAGATAAATTAAATGAAATAAACATAACATGGATAGAAGCAAAATAAATACAATAAAATTATAAAATGTAACTAGCTCATAGATTTATATTAAAAAGGAAATTTCAACTTATAATTTGGAGTTTTGTGAAGTTTTTATATGGAATAGTAAAAACAAGTATAACCAAGTAAAAACAATTAAAAACACAAAAATTCTAAAAGAATCTATGGAGGCTATAAATATGAAAAAGATATATGGAGAAAAAATAAAGGCAGTAGTATTTGATTGGGCTGGAACAACAGTTGATTATGGATGTTTTGCACCTCTTAATGTATTTATAGAGATATTTAAAAGAAGAGGTATAGATGTAACAATGGAAGAAGCAAGAAAACCTATGGGAAAATTAAAGATAGACCATATAAGAGAAATGTGTGAAATGGATAGAATAAAAAACCTTTGGTCAGAAAAATTTGGCAAAGCACCAACTGAAGAAGACGTAAATAAGCTTTATGCTGAATTTGAGCCAATGTTATTTGAAACATTAGAAGAATATACAACTCCAATTCCTCATGTTGTCGAAACTGTTGAGAAATTAAGAAAGAATGGATTAAAAATAGGTTCTACAACAGGTTATACAAGAGAAATGATGAACATAGTTGAACCAAACGCAGCAAAAAAAGGATACTCACCAGATTTTCTTGTAACTCCATCAGAAGTATCTCAAGGAAGACCATATCCTTGGATGTGCTATAAAAATGCTGAAGCTCTAGGGGTATCTCCTATGAGTTCTATGGTAAAAGTGGGAGATACAATCAGTGATGTAAAAGAAGGCGTAAATGCAGGAATGTGGAGTGTTGCTGTAATAAAAGGTTCAAGTGAGTTAGGACTTACACAAGAAGAAGTGGATAACATGGATAAAGAAGAACTAAAAGCTAAGATGGATGCAGTTTTAAAGAAATTTAAAGAAGCAGGTGCACATTTTGTAATAGAGACTATGGCTCAATTAGAAGATGTCTTAGTAAAAATAGAAAATGAAACTATTAAGTCAGACTTTGTACCAGAAAATGATTACATATTGCTTACACCAGGACCACTATCTACTACTAAATCAGTAAGAGCATCTATGCTAAAAGACTGGTGTACTTGGGATGTTGAATATAATGACTTAGTGCAGGATGTTAGAAGAAGATTAGTATCTCTAGGAACAAAAAATACAGATAAGTACACAAGTGTATTAATGCAAGGAAGTGGAACTTTCTCAGTAGAGGCTACAATAGGAAGTACTATTCCAGAAGATGGTAAACTTCTTGTAATTGCAAATGGGGCATACGGAAAGAGAATGAAAGATATATGTAATTATTTAAATATAGAATTTATTGATTGTACATTTAAAGATGTAGAGGCAGTTGATTTAAATGTAGTAGAAAATTTATTGAAGGAAAATAAAGATATAACACATATATCAATGGTTCACTGTGAAACTACTACAGGTAGATTAAATCCTATACAAGAAGTAGGAAAACTTGCAAAAGAATATAATAAGATTTATATAGTTGATGCTATGAGTAGTTTTGGAGGAATTGAGATTGATGTTGAAGACTTTAATATAGATTTTTTAGTTAGTAGTTCTAATAAATGTATACAAGGAGTACCTGGATTTGGTTTTATAATAGCTAATAAAGAAGAATTAGCTAAATGTAAAGGTATAGCTAAGTCATTGTCTCTTGATGTGTATGCACAATGGGATACTATGGAGAAGAATAATGGTAAATGGAGATTTACTTCACCTACACATGTTGTAAGAGCTTTTTATCAAGCATTATTGGAGTTAGAAGAAGAAGGTTCTGTTGAAAAAAGATATGCTAGATATAAAGAAAATCAGTTTACAATAGCATCAAGATTAAAATCTTTAGGTTTTGACACTTTGGTAAATGATGGTGCCCAATCACCTGTAATAACAACTTTTTTATATCCTAAAAATGCAAAATTTGAATTTATGGAATTTTATACGTATTTAAAAGAGAATGGATTTGTTATTTATCCAGGAAAATTGACTGATATAGACACGTTTAGAATAGGTAGTATAGGAGAAGTTTATCCAACTAATATGGAGAGATTGGCTGATGTAATCGAAAAATTCATCAATATGTAGAATAGGATGAATTGTAAATTATTGTAGAGTTTAGAGAATAATATTTTAGAGGTTTATATAACAAATATATATAAAGATTGAATAATAGGGATGTATCTCACTTAAATCATAAATCTAAATAATTTAGATTTATAGTTTGAATAGAGTGTTTTCCCTATTATTTTTTTTATTATTTATATAAATTAAAATAGAACTTAAATGAAGGTTGTTTTACTGAATATAATTATTATACTTGACAACGTAACAATGTTTTGTTATATTAGTTTCAAGGATAAAATACATTAAGGAAAGGATATCATTATGAATGAAGGATTAAGTTCACTAAACTTTAATGGAGTTGGAAAGTGTAAAGGTGGAATTTTTGATAGTGTTAATGTAGCAGGAACAGGAAAAATAGAAGGAAATATAAAATGTAGTAAATTTGATTCTTCTGGTTCAGCAAAAGTGCTTGGAACAACAGAATGTAATGAATTTTTTACATCAGGTCTAAGTAAAGTAGAAGGAAATATATTGGCATCAAAAGTGGAGATATCTGGACTTCTTAGATGTACAGGAGATATTAATTCTATTGAAATTGATACGGGCGGAATTATTAATGTTGAAGGAAATATAAAGTCGGATATTATTCATGGAAAAGGATATTTAAAGGCCAATGAGAATATAGATTGTGAAAATATCAATTTAAGTGGAATTTTAAATTGTAACGGATTTTTAAACTGTGAAGAAATTAATATTAGTTTGAATGGAATTTCTAATTTTAATGAAGTTGGAGCAAGTAGGATAAATGTAAAAAAAGGTCATGGAGACTATTGTAAAAAGTTTCGTATGTTGGAGAAAAAGCCTATAAACTTTGAAAAAGTATCTTCAAATTTAATAGGTTTAGGTCTATTATCAATTAGAACATATACAGAAAGTAAGTTATTTGCAAATATTATAGAGGCAGATGAAATAAGCTTAGAAAATAGTGAAATCAAGGTTGTAAGAGGCAAAAATATTAAAGTAGGTAAAGGTTGCTATATAGAAAGTTTGGAGTACAGTGAAAGTATAGAGATTGATGAAGATTCAATAGTTGCTGAAATAAAGAATATAAATGAGACAGTAAACTTAAAGAAAGATAAGTAATAAATAGTTTTAAAAATAAAATTTAAAATGAGGTAATAATATGGAAAAAGGGTCTATAAAAATACTTGGAGAAGGATTTATAAGTAGTGGTGAATATGAAAGCATAAAAATCATGGGAAGTGCTAAATCAAAAGGAAATATAACAAGTGATGAAGTAAAAGTGTTTGGAGATTCAAAGTTTGAAGGTGATATAAATATAAAAAACTTTGTTGTAAATGGAAAAGCTGTTATAAGAGGCAATCTTAAAGCTGAACGTGTAAGGGTGAATGGTCAACTTAGTATAGATGGAGATGCAGAAATAGATGACTTGGTTATAACTGCTCAACAGAAAGTTGATGGCAAACTGAAATGTAATAATGTTACAATAAAAGGACAATTAAGTGTAAATGAAAATATGTATGCACAAGATATAAAAATATATGGTGAAATGAGAAATAAAGCAAATATAGAATGTGAAGATATAAAGGTATATGGAGCTATAAAATGTGATGGTCTTTTAAATGGAGAAAATATATATGTTTATTCAGGAGGAGGCTCTTATTGTAAGGAGATAGGTGCAACTAATATACAAATAGGAAGAAGTAAAAATGCTTTTCAATTGATTAAAATTATTAATATTTTTTCTGGAAAATTTAAATGTGATTTGATAGAGGGAGATACTATTGAATTAGAGGATGCATCAATAAAAGATATACGTGGGAAAAATATATCTTTAGTAGATAATTGTGATGTTGGAAATATTGAATACAGTGATAATTTATCAGTTTCAGATAATTCTACTGTAAAAAACAGTATAAAGGTGGGCTAGAGAAACTATGGAAGAATTAATATCTAAGAAAGATTTACTGAGCAAAACTAATATATCTTATGGGCAATTATATAGATGGAAGAGAAAGAATATTATACCAGAGGAATGGTTTATAAAAAAATCAGCTTTTACAGGACAAGAGACTTTCTTTCCAAGAGATAAAATACTAGAGAGAATAGAACTAATATTATCTATGAAAGAAGAGACTTCTCTTGATGATATTGCAAATATGTTTATGAAAAAAGATACTAATAAAGAGTTCGATATTGATTTTATTCTCAGTAAAGAAGTAATATGTAATTACACAAAAGAAATATTTCAAAACTTATATAAGAAAGAACAGAATATAGGTAAAAAAGAACTACTTATATTGAATATAATAGAGAAATTTTTAGTTAAATCAACGATAACCTTTGAAGAATTAAAATTAATAGTGAACATAATAGAAGAAAATTTTACAGCAATATACAATGAAAATGGTAAAATTTATTTGTTTAGAAAGTTTGGAGTTCCATTTGTAGTGGGATGTTTAGATTATAAAAAAGTAAGGTTTGAAAAAGATGTAGTTAAAATT
Source organism: Clostridioides sp. GD02377 (assembly GCF_045899875.1). Classification (NCBI taxonomy): domain Bacteria; kingdom Bacillati; phylum Bacillota; class Clostridia; order Peptostreptococcales; family Peptostreptococcaceae; genus Clostridioides; species Clostridioides sp. GD02377. Next base: position 8,407 of record NZ_JBJODA010000025.1, on the reverse strand, counting down.
ATTGAAATCGATTTGATGAAAGAAATAAATGATATTAGTATAAGATTATCATAGTAGGTTATCCTATCTAATTATCTCATATAAATTTAGACGATGTATTATAGTTTTGAAGGAATAATAAAATGAACCATAAAGGATTACTATAAATGTTCAAAGTATATTTTATATCTATAGTAATATTTATGGTTCATTTTATTGTTATCAAGATAATATGGTATTTATAAAAATGTTTGCTATAAATATCATAGATTATTTAAATACAATGATTATCTTAGTCTATTCAAATAATGAGTTTTTAAAATCTAAGAAATATCCTTGTGGATGAAGACATACAGGACAAGCCTTTGGTGCTTCTTTACCAACATGTATATGTCCACAATTTGTACATATCCATTGAATATCTTCATTTCTTCTGAATAAAGTACCTTCTTCTAAGTCAGTAGCATACCTACCAAATCTATCACCATGAACTTTTTCTATTTCAGCTATGTTTTCAAATAATTTAGCTATAGCTTCAAATCCTTCTTCACGTGCTGTTTTACCAAAATTCTTATATACATCATCCCATTCTTGAAGCTCATTATGTTGTGCAGCTTTAAGATGTTGTGCTGTTTTGTCGTATAAATCTACAGGATATGCTCCTGATATACTTATGTTTTCACCAGAAAATTCTTTTAATTTAGTAAAGAATTGTTTTGCATGTGATTTTTCTTGGTCAGCAGTATAATTAAATAAAGATTCTATTATATACAACCCTTCTTTTTTTGCTACAGATGCAGAAATATTGTATCTATTTCTAGCTTGACTCTCTCCTGCGAAAGCTCTTAATAAATTTTCTTTAGTTTTACTATCTTTTAAATTCATATTCTACCTCTCTATCACAATAAATTTTTACAATATTTAATTCTTTTTATTTATTATTCCAATAGAAGATATAATTATGCTAAGTTTAGTCAGCATTTTTAAAATTGTCATTGATTTTTTTTAAAATTCTAAGAAATTCTTGTTTTTCATTTTCTGTAATATTATGGTATGCAGTGTCTTTTACTTGTGTTGAAATACTGTCAAAAGTATCCTCTATAAGTAATGCCTTTTTCGTAAGTTTTATATATGTAATACGCTTGTCATTGGCACATTTTTGTCTTTCTATATATCCTAGATTTATGAGTTTATTAACCAACACTGTGACAGTGGACTTATCCTTTCCTATTTTAGTTGCAATTTCCTTCATTGTAAGTATTCTATTGTTTTCATAAAGTGCAGTTAAAATATTTCCATGAGTAGGTATTAATTCATCTAGACCATTTTGACTAAGTTTATTTTCAATGAATTTAACCATATTAGCCTTTGTTTTACTTATGAAATGTATAATATATTTATCTTCCATAAATTAATCTCCAATCTTTAATTTATTTAAATTAGTTTGACATAAAACTATTTATAAACTATAATTAGTTTAACATAAAACTAATTGTATTGGGAGGAAATTTATGAATAAAAAATTTAAATCATTATATATTACAGAAGAAGAAGGCGGTTTTAAGAGAAATATAATTGAAAGAGAAATAGATTCATTACCAGAAGGAGAAGTTATAATAAAGGTAAAATTTTCTTCTCTAAATTACAAAGATGCACTTTCTGCAAATGGAAATAAAGGTGTTACTAGAAAATATCCACACACACCAGGAATTGACGCATCTGGGATAGTAGAATATAGTAGTTGTGATGATTTTAAGGTTGGAGATGAAGTTTTAGTAACAGGTTATGATTTAGGTATGAATACTTCTGGTGGTTTTTCAGAATATATAAGAGTTCCTTCTAGCTGGGTAGTGAGACTTCCAAAAGACCTTTCATTGAAAGAAGCAATGGATTATGGTACAGCAGGATTTACAGCAGCTTTATCTGTATATAAATTTATAAACTCTGTAGATAAAGATATGGGAGATGTATTAGTTACTGGTGGTACTGGAGGAGTTGCAGTAATTGCAGCTAAAATATTGATTAAATTAGGTTATTCAGTTGTAGTTTCAACAGGAAAATTAGAAGAACAGAAAGATGTATTGCTAAATTTAGGTGTTAAAGATGTTATACATAGGTCAGAAGTGGATGATAACTCAGGTAGACCTCTACTTAGACCAAGATGGGCTGGAGTAATAGATACAGTAGGAGGTAATACTTTATCAACAGCAATAAAGACAACTAATTATTGTGGAGCAGTGACAACTTGTGGTAATGCAGGTGGAATTGAGTTTACAAGTTCAGTGTATCCATTTATCTTAAAGGGAGTTACTTTATATGGTATAGATTCTGTAGAATGCCCAATGAATGTAAGATTAAAGATATGGGATTTATTATCTAATGAATGGAAATTAGATGATTTAGATGATATGGTAAATGTAGTATCATTAGAGGAATTAAATAATAGTATAGATTTAATAATGGCAGGAAAGCATGTAGGAAGAACAGTAGTTGATTTAGAAAAAATATAGATAGCCAAATTAAATTTATAAATATAATTTTAGAATATTAAGAAAAAATGAGATACCTTAAAGTTATTTAGGAGTATCTCATTTTGATTTTTATGTAAAGGATTATTCATGAACAATTAATTCAAACACATCAGGTCTTGAATAATGACCTTCTGAGTCAAAATCTAATCTGCTAAGAACTATTTTTTCTAGGTCTAAATCAGCTATTAACATTTCTTCTTTATTGAAAATAGGCCCTGCTACGTATTTTCCAAAAGGGTCAACTATACAGCTTCCTCCTGGACACATAATTTCTGGCTCTACATCTAATTCTTTATAGTAATTAAGGTCAGTTGGATACATATTTTTTTCAACATATTGATTACATCCAATAACATAACATCTTCCTTCTAAAGCAATATGTTTCATAGTTGATTGCCATTCTTCTCTTGAGTCTGCAGTAGGAGCTATATAAAGTTTTACTCCTTTAGCATAAAGAGCTGTTCTAGCTAATGGCATATAGTTTTCCCAACAAATCAAGCCCCCCATTTTTCCATATGGAGTATCAACTACTGTAAGGGTACTTCCATCTCCTTCGCCCCAAATACATCTTTCTGTTCCTGTAGGTTTAAGTTTTCTGTGTTTACCAATAAGTTTACCTTCTGGAGAGAAAAATAAGTTTGTACAATAAAGAGTACAGTTTATATCATTACCATCTCTTTCTGTTATACCCATTGATAAGTATACTCCTGCTTCTTGAGCTGCTTTTCCTAATAAATCTGTTGTAGCGCTAGGAACTGGCACAGAATTATCATAGTATCTTTTCCAATCTTCTCTACCTTCCATCGTTCTACTTCCAACAACAAATCCAAATGAAAGACCTCTTGGATATGCAGGTATGAATGCTTCTGGAAAAACTACAATATTTGCCCCTTTTTTACCAGCTTCTTTAATTAATCCCAATGCTTTTTCAACTGTTTTTTCTAAGTCCATTATAATTGGTGATGCCTGAACAACAGCTATTCTTACGTTTTTATTTTCTTTGTTCATAAAAAACCTCCTGAGAATATTTAAATTTATTGATTTGAACAGACTACATCAAATGATTTTGATAAGTAAAGTATTTATATTCTGAATAATGATGTAACTGTATACTTAAAATGATACATCATGATTTGAAAAATTACAATTGTGCAAAAACAATCAAGTTCAAATATTTAATTTCACTATTTCACAACCCCTTTTTTAGCTATATAGAGCGCATTAAATTGTTTTATTTATAATGAATAGTATTTATTTCTTAGCGAACAATAATTAAAAACAAAAATTTTGAATGAATAAAGTCTAAAGAAACAAATTTAATACAACATAATATAATTAAAAAGAAAATAATAAAGAAAATTTATAAAAATAGACAACCTAAGGAGAATTTTATGAAAGAAAAAATTTATTACAATGGAAATATCATCACAATGGAAGATTCAATATGTGGAGATGCTATTCTTATAAAAGATAAAATAATAAAAAAGATAGGAACAAAAGAAGAAATACTTGCTTTAAAAAATAAAGATACAGAAATTATAGATTTAAAAGGTAAGACATTGATGCCTTCTTTTATTGATTCACATAGCCATTTGATAGCTTTTGCTACTACGCTAAAATTAATTCCTTTAGAAGATGCAACTAGCTTTAAAGATATAGTAAAAAAAATACAGGATTTCAAAGAGAAAAATAACATAAAAAAAGGTGAATGGATAATTGGATTTTCATATGATAATAATTTTGTAGAAGAAAATAGGCATCCAGATAAAGATGTACTTGATAGTGCCTCTTCAGAAAATCCAATACTAATTTCACATGCTTCTGGTCACATGGGAGTTGCAAACACTCTAGGATTAAAGCAACTTGGTGTTACTCATGAAACACAGGACCCTGAAGGTGGACATATTGGTAGAATAGAAGGAAGTAAAGAACCAAATGGATACTTAGAGGAAAATGCATTTTTTAATGTATCATCTAAAATAAAACAACCATCACCAGATGAGATTTTTAAATCAATTGAAAAAGCACAGGACATATATCTAAGTTATGGTATTACAACAGCTCAAGAAGGTTTAATGGCAGAGAATCAGTTTAATCTTCTAAAAGCTATGGCAGGTCAAAAGAAATTAAAGATGGATATTGTAGGATATGTGGATTTGAAAAAAAGTAAGTCTATAGCAGATGCAAATAGAGATTTTGTAAAGAAATATACAGATAGATTTAAAATAGGTGGATATAAGATATTTTTAGATGGTTCTCCACAAGGTAAGACAGCTTGGTTAACCAGACCATATGAAAATTCAGATGATGATTATTGTGGATATCCTATATATAAAAATGAAGAAGTAGAGGAATTTATAAATACTTCACTAAAAGAAAAAATGCAACTTTTAACTCATTGTAATGGAGATGCAGCAGCAGACCAGTTGATAGATTCATTTGAAAAAGTTTTAAACTTAGAAGAAAAAAATAATAAAAATGGTGTAAGACCAGTTATGATACATGCTCAAACAGTAAGAGAAGACCAAATCGATGATATGAAGAAAATAAGTATGATACCTTCATACTTTGTGGCTCACACATACTATTGGGGTGATATTCATATCAAAAACCTTGGAGAAGATAGAGCATTTAAGATTAGCCCACTTAAGACAACTATAGAAAAAGGTTTAATTTACACTCTACATCAGGATACACCAGTAATAGCTCCTAATATGTTTGAAACAGTATGGTGTGCTGTTAATAGAATTACGAAAAGAGGTGTGCAAATAGGAAAAAATGAAAAGATAAGTCCATTAGAAGCTTTAAAGGGCGTTACTATAAATGCAGCATATCAATATTTTGAAGAAGATAAAAAAGGTTCAATTAAAGAAGGTAAACTAGCTAATTTGATAATAATAGATGAAAACCCACTTACAATCGACCCTATGAAAATAAAAGATATTAAAGTATTAAAGACTATAAGAGAAGGAGAAGTATTATATTCTTTAAAATAGATGTAAATTATGTGAGATTGTTACCATATAAAAATAGACTTAATTAATAAATAGGTAGAACTAAATAAGATTGTAGTTAAATCAACAATTTATTATGTTGAAGATTTATCAGTATAATCTTATTAATTCTACCTTCTTAAATAAATATGAATTTATTGAGTTATCTATGTAGTATGTGAGATAATGGTCTATGAAACAATTATGTATATTACTTTACTTTCAATTTCATTAGGATTTCCCCATTTATGTCTCATGCCAAATGGAATTTTGACACTATCCCCTTCGTTTAGTTGGAATACATCATCTTCCAAGTTAAGTTGAACACTTCCTTTAAGAACATATGCTACTTCATCTCCATCATGTCCATTTTTTTCTTTACAATAAGATTTAGGAGCTAAGTTCATAATTGCAAACTCAAATTCATTGAATGGATTGCTTGATAACATTTCATATAAAATATCTTTTGAGTCTGGCAGAATTAATATTCTTCTTTGATTATTTCTAACAATTAGCTCCAGATTATCTATAGAAGGAATAAAAAAATTGACTAATGGTACATTTAAAGCATTTGAAATTGATTTTAAAAAACTTATGGATGGATTTACACTTCCTTTTTCTATTTGGCTTATTAATGAAGGTGTAACTTTAATTAATTTAGACAAGTCTTTTATACTGAGATTCTGTTTTTTTCTACATAAAGTCAATTTCTTACCTATATTTGAATTGTTCATTTAAATCCTCCTATTAAAATAAATGATTTATAAAGAATTATATCATAAGGTAAAAAAATTTATATGAAAGCGAATAATTACATAAGATTGATAAAGAAAAAGTCAAAATAGATAATTGATTAGCAAAATCGATATAATTATAATGAAGTTAACTATAGAGATAGTAATCAAAAATTAAATTATATTAATTTAATTAAATATAATTTGACAATATATAAAAAAGTGAGTAAAATATAACTAAATAAATGAAATAAAAAATATTTCTTAACCTCAGACAGAAAATATATTATCAAAATTATTTGAGATTAAGAGAGAACGTCCAATCTTAAGTACTGAGGAGGAAAAAATGCTTGATATAAAAAGAATAAGAGAAAATTTAGATTGTATAAAAAAAGCTATGGAAAGAAGGGGTGAGAAAGCCTTTAGTCTTGATGAAGTAGTTAAGTTAGATGATGAAAGAAGAAAAATTCTTCAAGAAGTTGAAGTCATGAAAAATGAATTAAATACAGCATCTAAAAATATGCCAAATCTTATAAAAGAAGGTAAAGATGTAGAAAATGAAAAGGCTAAGTTAAAAGATTTATCTGATAAGATTAAAGTTATAGACCAAAAGCTCAAGGAAGTAGAAGATAAGATGGAATATTTGTTAATGAGAATACCAAATGTACCCCATCCAGAAGTGCCACAAGGTGAAACTGATGAAGATAATATTGAAGTAAGAACTTGGGGAGATACTACTAATTTTGACTTTAAATCTAAAGCACATTGGGAAATTGGAACAGAACTAGGTATACTTGACTTCGAAACAGCAGGTAAAATAACAGGTTCAAGATTTACTCTTTATAGAGGATTAGGAGCTAGGTTAGAAAGAGCCTTATTAAATTTTTATTTAGACACAAATACAACAGTAAATGGATATACAGAGATTATTCCACCATTTATGGCAAATAGAAATAGTTTTCTAGGTACAGGTCAACTACCTAAGTTTGAAGAAGATATGTTTAAAATAGAGGGATTGGACTATTTTTTAATTCCGACATCAGAAGTTCCTTTGACCAACATACATGCGAATGAAATACTTAAATTTGAACAATTACCAATAAATTATACAGCTTATACTCCATGTTTTAGGTCAGAAGCTGGTTCTGCTGGAAGAGATACAAGAGGATTGGTAAGACAACATCAATTTAATAAAGTAGAAATGGTTAAAATAGTAGCACCAGAAGAATCTTATAATGAGTTAGAAAAGCTTACTAACAATGCTGAGAATATGTTACAATTATTGAAATTACCATATAGAGTAGTAAAGATATGTACAGGTGATTTAGGATTTACAGCTTCTTTTAAATATGATGTAGAAGTTTGGATGCCAAGTTATAATAGATATGTTGAGATTTCATCTTGTTCAAACTGTGAAGATTTCCAAGCTAGAAGAGCAGGGATAAGATTTAAAAGAGATAAAGATTCTAAAGCTGAATATGCACATACATTAAATGGCTCTGGTTTAGCTATTGGAAGAAGTGTTGCAGCTATATTAGAAAATTATCAACAAGAGGATGGTTCTGTAGTTGTTCCTGATGTTTTAAGACCATATATGGGAGTTTCTATTATTAAATAAGAGTAAATTATGTACTTTTAAATAATACAATAAACTAGAAAAAATTAAAAAATAATAATAAATATAAAAAAGTGTACAAACTAATGAATATTGATATAGTGAGCTATCATATGAAAGAGTATGTACATTTTTTTATTTATTAAATTTACTGAAAGATAAATAATTTACAAGTAGAAAGGAATCTTTTATGAAAATTCAAAAGACAGAGTGGGGATATATCGAATGGAAACATACTTATGATGAAAATAATCATAAACAAGCTATGAATATATATATTGCAGTAACTATGCAAGGTAAAAAACATTTTAACCATGTTCATTATGGTCAAGAACAGATGATATATATTTTAGAGGGGGAAGGTTTGTATATCATAAATGGAGTATGGAAGCCATTTTATCAAGGGATGATTTTTTATATAGAATCTGGTAGTACACATGAAACTATAAATACAGGCGATAGACCAATAAAAGAACTTATTGTTTCAAATAATGTAAATGATGCAGGAGAGAGTGAAGTCATAGATATTAATCCTAATAAATATCTAAAGAAAAC
>NZ_JBJODA010000024.1:0-55765 GCF_045899875.1 Clostridioides sp. GD02377 | reverse complement strand
CATTTAATTTGCTTCTTTGTGCTTGTTATTTTTTTACTTCTTGTTGAGCACATTTATTATAATAACATCTTATTCTAGTATGGTCAACTACTTTTTTCATTTTTTCTTAAATTTATCGATTATTCATCTATTTGTAATACTATTATGACTTTATTTTCAAAGATGTAACTATTATTAGTAAGAATTTACAATTATAATGATACTATGTACAATTGTTATTAATTTAGAAAGGAGCTTCAAAATGTTTAGAAAGATATTATATTTTTTAGCATTAATTTGTCTATCTGTTTTTTTTATTGTTGGATGTTCAAATTCACAGAGCAAACAAAATACAAACCAAAATAAAGAAACACAGTCACAAGAAGATAATAAAGAATTAGATGGCGATAAGGATACTTCCAATGTTGTCGTTTCAGATGGAACAGATAAACCATCAAAACAAGATACTATTAATAATGATAGTGACAAACTAGATGTATCCTCTTTAGATAACACCACTCTTGATTGGTTTTACATACCAAACACTAAACATAAGACCCCAGAGGTAAATACTGACATTGATTTTAAATTTTCTGACTATGATGCCATATATAATGGGCCTAAAAAAGATAGCCAGAAAACTTTATACCTTACATTTGATGAGGGCTATGAAAATGGATATACATCAAAGATACTAGATATTTTAAAACAAAATCAGGTTAAAGCAGTTTTTTTTGTTACATCTCCATACATAAAGGAAAATAAAGACTTAGTTAAAAGAATGGTGTCTGAAGGACATATAGTTGGAAATCACAGTAAATCTCATCCATCTATGCCAACAAAAACAAGTAATTTAAAAAGCTTTAATGGTGAATTCTCTGATGTTGAAAAACTCTATAAGGATGCAACTGGAAAAGATATGGTTAAATTTTTCAGACCTCCTATGGGCAAGTACTCAGAGAAAAGTTTAGCAATGACTAAAAACTTAGGATATAAGACTGTGTTTTGGAGTTTTGCATACAGGGATTGGGATACTGAAAAACAACCATCACATGAAGAAGCAAATAAGAAAATAATGGATAATTTACATGATGGCTCTATTTTGCTATTACATGCAGTTTCCAAAACTAGTACAGAAATTTTAAATAATATTATATCAGATTCAAGAAAGCTAGGATATGAGTTTGAACTTTTAAAGTATTAATATTAATACTTTAAATTGTATCTAAAATCTACAAATTGACATAGTCTATTAAGCATTATAAAGTACAATATAAAAATATCTTCTATATAAATCATTTAATAGAAGAATATCAATAAAAAATAGATGTATAGCTTAATGTTAGTAAAATCATTACTATAAATTACAGCTATACCTCTATTTTTTATTTGTATATAATCAAGGTTTATTTAAACTTGCATATAATTAATGCTTATTTACTCAACTAAATAATAAACATTGCTACTATAGTTGTTACAATCAACCCAGTTATAACTGGGACAAAATTTCGTTTTGCTAACTCTATTGGGCTGACTCCACAAATTGCTGCTGCTGAGATAAGTCCCCAAGGAACTAAACAGCCTCCCCCTACCCAAATACCACTGATTTGTCCTAATGCAGCTAATGCACCAACACTTGCATTGATAGCTGTTCCAAACACAGAAGCAAGTGAGCCTACTAATGAAATTCCAGAAAAACCAGAACCATCAAGTCCAGTTATTGCTCCTACTATAGTTTCTATACCTGATACAGCAAACTTATTAAGCGGTATTGTTTGAGAAAGAGCTATGCCTATATCTGATAATAAGCCCTGTGAGCCTGGTGCTAATACTTTTCCAAATACGCCTGTTAAAGGTGCAACTTCACCCATATAGAAGAATGCTGCTATTGGTATAATTGCTCCAAATATTTTTATACCAAATACAAAACCATCAATTATATTCTCACAGACATTTTCAAGACTATCTTTTCCAAAATTTATGGTATTTATAATGATTATTAAAAACACTGCTGTACCACCTAAAAGTGCTGAAGCATCTCCTCCTTTTAGGTCAAATGCATACATTGCAATTATATCAGCAAGAAATCCTAAAGCTACTAAAATAGTTGCTATTTTAGATTTTCCATTAAACTCTTCCACTTCTTCACTTTCAAAATCTTTGAGTTCTTCTCTAAACATTCCCTTATTAATGTCTCTTTTCAATGTATAAAATGCCATAGATATCGTTACAATTCCCATTACCCAGAATAGAATCATACCATCATTTATAACATATGATACTGCAACTCCTGCTGCACCAGCTGTTATACTTGGAGCCCCTTGAATGACAAAGTCTGTAGATAAAGCAAGACCATGACCAAATAAATTTAATGCCACTGCAACACCAATTGCTGGTAATCCAGCTCTCATAGCAACAGGTAAAAAAACAGCCCCAACTAAAGCAACAGCTGGAGTCGGCCAGAAAAACCATGAAAGAATTAACATGACAAATCCAGTTACAAAAAATGCAGTATTAGAATTTTTTATAACTTTTGAAAATGGCCTTACCATATATTGTATAGCATTATTGGCTTCTAATGCTTTAGATAAAGCAACCATAATAGCTATAATTAAAATAATTGGTTCCAACTCATTTAAAGATATAATAAATGAGTTGAATACTACTGTTATAGCCCCAAATATATTTTTCTCAAAGAATAATCCCATGAAAAAAACACCCAATATACATGGTACTATTGTATCCTTTTTCATAATCATAGTAATTAATATAATTACCATAAATACAATGTAAATATAATGTGCTCCTGTCAAAACCATATTATTATGTCCCCTTTTTTTAAGATAATAATATTATATGGTCTTGTAAGTTAACTTGTTACTTGCTCATAGATACACAATTATTAACTGTACAATATAAAATTTAAATTTTTATAATTTCTTTACTGGAATAGATATTTCAATAGAAAACTCTTCATCATCTGAGTTTACATTTATACTCCCATTATGATGTGCAACTACTTTTTCGCAATTTTTTATACCTATTCCAAAACTTTCTACATTTTTTGAAAAATTACTCACTCTATTTTTTTGTATAATTAATAATTTAGAATCTTCAACTTTAATTAAAAATACTACTGGTTTATCTTTTCTAGCGTATTTTATTATATTAGAACATAAGTTATCAAATATTCTCCTAAATTGTGTTACATCTACATAAATATGATACTGATTATAAAGTTCATTCTCTATGGTTATATGAAAGCCTTTTTCCTCCAATGTATATGAACTATCTAAAAGCAATTGAAAAATAAATTCATTTACATTTATCTTTTCATATTCTTTGGAAACTTCCTCTCCAGAATTGACAAAATGGGTAAAAAGGTCATCAGTTAAATCTTTTATTTGATATGCTTTAGACCTTACATTTTTTATATACTGTTCTAGTTGCTCAGGACTATTATATTTATGGTCTTTAATTAAATCTAAGTAACATATTACTGATGTTAATGGAGTCCTAACATCATGTGATATTGAAGTTACTATATCTTTATTTTTATTCTTCATTTCTCTTTCTTTTATAAGTTGATGCTCTAATGTTTGACTCATCTCATTAATACTAGATGCAAGTGATGATAATTCGTCATTCCCTTTGACTGGAATTCTATACTTTAAACTACCACTCTCCACTATCTTTATACCCATCTCTATTTTCCTTAGGTATTTTATCTTTCTACTTAATAATAGCAGGAATGTTATAATAAATGTAAGTGCCATAAATGTAATAGAGATTGCATCTATAAAATTTTGAAATCTGAATCTAAATAATGCTATTACAACTATATCAGCTTTAACATTAGAAAATTGTATTTCATAATTTCTAGCCATAGAACTACTATAAAATTCATTTTCCTCACTTTTATCTGGTACTTCATTAGGATAGTATAATGTATCATAAAAAACCTTATTTCCTTTGTATATCTTCATAGAAACAAACCAGTTATCACCATTCCATTTTGCTATATTATCTCCATCATTTGAACTTACATTATTCTCAGTAACATAAAGTTGAAAATCATCCATAAGTTGGTCTACTTCTCTTTTAAAATATACCTTTCCTTCTGACACGTCTTTTACTATAGATTCAACAGTATAGTAAAGTGGTATATTTAAAACAAAAGCCACTGCAGCTGAGATTACTACATATATCAATAGTATAACACCCAACTTTGATGGCTTAATTTTGCTAATCAATATAATACCCCTTCCCCCATGCAGTTTTTATGTATTGTGGATTTTTTTGGTCTTTTTCTAATTTTTTTCTTAAATTTCTAATATGAACCATTATGGTATTATTTGCTGTATAAAAATATTGTTCATCCCAAATAGTTTCATATAGATTTTCAGATGAAAAAACCTTCTTTCTATTTTTTAACATAAGTACTAAAATACTATATTCTATGGTTGTTAAAAATACAGGTTCTCCATTCAATGTAACATCTTGAGTATCTAAATTGACATATAATTCTTTTGTATGTAATATGTTTGGCTCTCTTTCCTTTTCCTTTCCCTGATATATATAATAACGTCTAAGTAGTGACTTAACTCTTGAAATTAATTCAGAATATGAAAAAGGCTTCGACAAATAGTCATCTCCTCCTGCTGAAAATCCAATAACTTTATCAGAATCTTGAGTTTTTGCAGTCAAAAATAAGATTGGGGCTGTTGTTTTTTCTCTAATTTCATTACATGCAACAAACCCAGTCTTTACAGGCATGACAACATCCAAAATAATCAAGTCAATCGTACTATCTACTAAGTTTACAGCTTCTTCCCCGTTTGTAGCCATAACAACTTCATAACCTTCACCAGTTAAAAGTATCTCTACAATTTCTCTAATCTCAGGATTATCATCAGCTACTAAAATTTTTTTTGGAATCTCTTTATTCATCACTAAGCTCCTTTCTTTGCTATATTTCTTAAATATTTCAAACTATATAAAATATTATACTTTATTAGCAAAAGCTTAGCAATGTCACACGTTTTAATACTTTCTACTATTGTAAATACATTTACTATTCAATTAACATGTATACATAAATTGACATACTTATAAAAATAATCTATATAATATTATCTTGCATAAATGACTTTTTTTACTGATTTAACTTTTTCAGAAGATTTTACATGTACTATAATACATATCAAACCACTTATAGCTACAAATGCATAGAAACTTATTCCTCTACTAAGTAACATTGCTGGAACTAGTAAATGACCTGGGAAAAATATTTTAAACAATGTCATAAAACTGTTTTCAGAAGCTCCAACAGCTCCTGGTAATGGCAATGATGAAACAGCAATATTTAGTAGTGATTGTATTGCCAATATCTCAAATACAGTATATGTTGATAGATGAAAAGCTTTGTATACAAAGAATGGTACTAAAAACATAGCTGTTATTTGTATAATCGTTATGGCTAAAATTTGTATTACAAGCTTTGGATTCTGTTTTATATATTGAGCACCTTTAACATATTCTTCAATTTGAGAAGTTATAACTTTTCTTGAACCCTCAACATCTTTTATTATTCTTAACTTTCCTAATAAGTTTGTTATTGATATTATAAAATTATTTACCAGTCTCTTTGAAAATATAATTGCGATTACTCCAACTACAAGAGCTACATTTGTTATTACACCATATATTAGTAAAATATTCATACCACTTACGTTGTTTAGTATAAATTCACGTTCCATAATGAACATTATTCCACTATATGCCAATATAACCACTTGATGAATAACAACAATAACTAATAATATAAGTGAAGAGTAAGATATATTTATATCATCTTTTTTCATATAATAAACTTGTGCTGGTTGACCACCTGAGGCTGAAGGTGTAATTGAGCTAAAATAAAATCCAATAAAAGCATACCCCATACATTTTAAAAGAGTAGTTTTTTGTTTTAAGGCTTTTACACCTAAATATATGTTTATACCTTCACAGGCAACATATATAATCATCATCATAAATCCAATTAGTATAAACATAGGACTTGCGCCTTTTAATGATTTTATTAATGATTCAATTGATTGCCCTCTAAAAACAAAGTATCCTGTTATGCCCATTAGTAAAACTAAAAAAGCAACACTACCTAGGCACTTATTTTTCTTTTCAGTTTTACTTATCATAGCTACATCCTTTCTGGTGCTACAAAGTTAAAACCACTATCTTTAAGTTTTGGAATGGCTATCTTCAAAGCTTCAATAGTACGCTCAGGTGCACCTACTGCACCACCTGAATTTTCACCCGCATCATGCAAACAAATTATAGACTTTTCTTTTGTTCTACTCATTAATTTGTTTATAATAATCTCTACAGTACTATCTTTACTCCAATCTTCTGCCATTACATCCCATAATGTCATTTTTAGATTATATTTTTTAACAAATAGATTTGAAAATATATTAGTATGACCCCATGGTGGACGATAATAGTTTATATCTACACCTAAATTTTTCATTATATTTACACTTTCCATAAAATCTTTTTTAACATAATTATAACTGTAAAGCCATGCATTCTTATGTTCCAATGAATGTAAACCAACTATGTGATTTTCTCTTAACATCCTTTTTATAATTTCAGGCTCTTTTTCAGCATTCTTTGCAACTACAAAAAACATGGCTTTTATATCATTTTCTTTTAAAACATCTAATAATTTTTCTGTATATCTCTTATCTGGACCATCATCGAATGTTAGTGCAATTTCATTTTCTCTAGTCATATTTTTTAATACATCTTTATTTAATAGTTTGTTATAATATGTAGGTATAATTGAATGTACCAAAAAAATCAATGCAACAACTATAATTAAACCTACTACATACATTCTATACACTCTCCTTGTTCATCAAATGAAAATAAAATATTTTCTAATGTATTGTTATCAAACTGTTTTTTTAATTCTTTCATATTTCTACTCATCTCTTGAAGAGTGGCATCATCATAAATTAAATCTTTTATTTCATCTACATAGTATTTTTTATTTTTATCAAGTATTCTTCCAATCTTATTATTCAATATAAAATCAGCATTATTTATCTCTTGTTGTAAAAATGGATTAAATGCTAATATTGGAAGTTCTGAATAAATAGTTTCAAATAGAGTTATTCCACCTGGTTTAGAAATAATAAGGTCAGCATTTTTCATATATTTATATACTTCATTCGTATAGCCTACTACCTCTATATTTTCATATCTATCAGATAACTTATAGTACATTTTTTTATTATTACCAGTTATTACAGTGGTTTTTACTCCTTCTAAACTATTTAATTCACTGTAAAACTGTTCTGACTTAGGCAGTAACCCTAAACCTCCACCCATTATAAGTATATTTTTTTTATTTGAGTGATTTATATGTTCTATTTTTTTAAATTCTTTTTTTACTGGAATACCATTAACTTTAACTTTTTCTTCATCTATTCCCTTAAAAACAAGTTCTTCCTTCGTAGATTTACTAGCTACTAAGTAACAATCTGTATTTTTACTAATCCATTCTGAGTGACTACTTATATCTGTTATACATGTTATCAAAGGAAGATTTGAATTATACTTTTCCTTATATCTTGATACTAATTGTGAACAAAATGGAAAAGTTGAAATAACTACTGTTGGTTGTATTTCATTAAGTAACTTGTCTAATTTAGTTAAAAAATAATCTGAAAAAGTAAATTTTATATCTTTCTTTCCATTTTCTGTACATTTATAAAATAAATTATAAAGACTACTTCCCCGATTTACAAGAATAGAAAAAGTCTTGTACATTTTATCAGAATAGTTAGGCATAATATATTCAAATATATCTTTAATTATTATTTCTGAATTATTAAATTTTGTTTTTATATCTTCACTTAAAGAATTTGATGCTGAGTAATGACCCATACCAAATTTTCCTGTAAGAATTAATACTTTCATAAGATTCCCTCCTCATTAAAGTCTTTCTTTTCCTCTAATTACTATATTTATAAGTATAGACTTTAAATCTTTAGAAAAACCTAGTATAATTCTTAAGAAATCTTAAAGTTTTAATTAAAAAGTATAAAACCCAATTAATATAGAAGATTATCTCCTATACCAATTGGGTTTTATATCTATATATTCAAATACATACACAATCATTATAATTATTTAAACATACTTTATTTAATTATTCTTTATAATTAATCCATAATATTATATTCTTCATATAAAGGATATTTTTCAGTTAATCCAACAACTAATGTTCTAGCCTTAGATTCTTCATCATAAGTTAAACATAGGTCTATGGCCTCAGCAATTATTGCCATATCTTCTTCTTTCATACCTCTAGTAGTTACAGCTGGAGTACCAAGTCTTATCCCACTTGTAACAAGAGCACCATTTGGGTCAAATGGAATTGTATTTTTATTAGCTGTTATATAAGCATCATCCAATCTTTTTTCTGCAGCTTTACCAGTTATATTTTTATTAGTTAAGTCTAATAATATTAAATGATTATCTGTACCTCCAGAAATTAATTTAAAATCTCTTTTAATAAGTTCTTCAGCTAGAGCTTTTGCATTTTTAGCAACTTGTACTTGATACTCTTTAAATTCATCACTTAAAGCTTCTTTAAAACAAACTGCTTTAGATGCAATTATATGCTCAAGAGGCCCACCTTGAATTCCAGGGAATATTGCTTTGTCTATAGCTTTAGCATACTTTTCTTTGCAAAGAATAACTCCTCCACGAGGCCCTCTTAAAGTTTTGTGAGTTGTTGTTGTAACAAAATCAGCCACTTCACATGGATTTTGGTGAAGGCCAGCTGCAACAAGACCTGCTATGTGAGCCATATCTACCATAAGCAATGCTCCAACTTCATCAGCTATCTCTCTAAATTTTTTAAAATCTATTTCTCTAGGATATGCACTTGCTCCTGCAACTATCATTTTAGGTTTTACTTCATGCGCTATTTTTCTAACTTCATCAAAATCTATAAGTCCACTATTTTTATCTATACCATATTCATAAAATTTATAATACTGACCAGAAATATTAACTGGAGCACCATGAGTTAAATGTCCACCTTGAGATAAATTCATTCCCATAACAACATCACCTGGTTTTAACATAGCAAAATATACACCAATATTTGCATTTGCTCCAGAGTGAGGTTGAACATTAGCATGCTCTGCTCCAAATATTTTTTTGATTCTATCTATTGCAAGAGTTTCAACTTCATCTATGTACTCACATCCACCATAATATCTTTTTCCTGAGTAACCTTCTGCATACTTATTTGTAAGATGGCTTCCCATAGTCTCCATCACTGGAACTGATACTATGTTTTCAGATGCTATCAATTCAATATTTCTTTGTTGTCTTTTTAACTCTCTTTTCATACTTTCATAAATCTCAGGGTCCGCTTTTTTCAAGTTCTCAAACATATTACTCCTCCTAGTTATTATTTAATTTTTATTTTTACAGACATTTCATAATTTTCGTTTTTATCAATATGATAATTTATTATTATAGTCCTTTACAAATTAATAGTCAAGTGTTTTGCTATTTTTCTATATTTAACATAGTTACTTTCTTTATTTTTAAGTTAAAATATAATAAATAATATTGTCTAATTCTTTTAATTGGATATAATTTAAATGTGACTATTTTTAAATAAAAAAAGATAATATAATTTATATATATATTAAGGAATATTGCTTAGAAATTTGGTATAATTTCAATATTACGGTTTTTAATTTGGAGGTGTATTTATGAATCAAAATGAGGAGCTTGAATATAAGAAAAATATTCTAAAATTAGCTCTATTTGTAGGGGAACTTATGATAAAAAATGGAGCTGAAACATCTAGGGTTGAAGACAGTGTCCTTAGGATATGCAGGTCAAGAGGATTTTATCATGTAAATATTTTTACAACTCCTACAGTAATAATTATTTCTGATGAAAAATTTGATGGCTTTTCATTTATGAAAACGATTCAATCAAGAGGTATAAACTTAAATAAGATTTCTTTATTAAATAGTTTTTCTCGAGAATTTGTAAGCGACAAAGAATATGATATTGATAATGCCATTGCACGTCTTTATGAAATCCAAGATGTAAAACCTTATCCTTTGTGGTTATTTTACTCTTGTACAGGAATTGCATCTGCTTGTTTTGCTTGTTTGCTTGGAGGGAATTATGTATTAAATTTTATACTTACATTTATAATAGCAATCTTTGCCGCGATTACTTATGATAAAACTATGAAGATAAGTGCAATATCTGCATTTTCCTGTTTAGTATCCTCTTTTTTAATTGCACTTTCAGGAGTTCTGTTAGTTGAAATAGGCATTTTAAATGACCCTAAGATGCTTATAGTTGGTGCTATAATGCCATTACTCCCAGGAGTTGCCTTTATAAAAGCTATTAGAGATTTAATATCAGGTAATTTAATATCAGGAATTTCTCGTGCTTTTGATGCAGCTATGATTATTATTGCAATTGCTTCTGGAGTTGGTTTTGTTCTTGATACATGGTATAGAATAGGAGGTCCTTTCTAATGACTGATATGTCAATGATTTTACATTTTTTATTTTCAGGCATTGCAACTGCTGGATTTGCTGTTTTCTTTAATGCTCCACTTTATCTACTTCTTCCAGCTGGAATAACTGGTGGAATTGGCTGGATTGTGTATGTTTATTTATTTAATTTTACTACAAATGCAGTTTTTGCAGGATTTATAGCTGCTGCTTTAGTCTCAGCATGTAGTGAGACTTTAGCTAGAAAGTTAAAACAACCAGCTATTGTGTTCGTAATACCAGGTATACTTCCTTTAATACCAGGTATTGGATTGTACAATACAATGTTATCTTTGATTCAAAAAAATTATTCTTTGGCCATGTCAAAAGGTACAGATGCATTATTTTTAAGTGCTGCAATAGCATTAGGTGTATTAGTTGTAACTTCTTTTGTAAGAACATTGAATCTTTTAAAAATCAGAAAAAACTTTATTCCATACAGAAAATCGAAATAAAACACAAAAATAGCAATGTACTAAAGTTTTGCAAATACACACTGGGTATTTATTCAAAAAGTACATTGCTTTTTTTTAATTATTTTAAAGGTCAATTAATATTCTTGTTATTACTGGTATAAACTCTCTACTATCTCTGAATTTTTTGTCATTCTTCTTTAAGTACAGATAGCAAAGTATTGTAAGACAGATTCCAACCAATCCACTTATGGCTTCAACACCAGATGTTACTCCTATTGCACCTAATATATAGTAAGTCCCTATTGTTCCCACAAGAAGTGCTATAAGTGGTATTATATAAGCCATTACAGCTGCTTTTAATACATTCATATTATCCATACTTACTTCTACATGGTCACCAACTTTTGCACCAATTGTGTTATCTACTTCTACTAATATTTCCTTCGACTCTGCCGAATCTGTAGTAGCACACTTTCCACAAGCAGCACAAGCTGAATGTCTTTGCATTTTTAATTTTGCAGTTCTATCATCAACAATTTCCATAATAAATCCTTGTTGATTCATAACTAACCGCCTCCTTATTTTGTAAATTTATTTATAGTATCCATAAGTTCTTTTATCATCTCTTCAGTTTGCTCACCATCATCATGTTTGATGCTTTCTGTTACACATCCTTTTATATGATTTTCCAGTATAATCGTGCCCACTCTGTTTATAGCAGACCTTATAGCAGATATCTGAACCAGTATATCAACACAATAACGTTCTTGCTCTACCATCTTTTGTATCCCTTTTACTTGACCTTCTATTCTCTTTAATCTTTTTATAAGAGCTTCTCTCTCATTGTTTGGCGCTAATTTTCTTTCTTCCATAAACTCACCTCATACTCTAATGATGTCTTATTCAATTATGCTCTACTTACCAATTTGTTTAAAATACAATACAGTTATTACTACTATAAATGCTAAAATTGATATTGCAATAGACCTACTTTGATTCTTAGTTTGTTCCATACTTAACTTTCCATTCATCTTAAACCCTGCTAATGGAAATAAAAATATAACCAATGCATCAATTCCAAGTACAACTTGGGCTGCAATAGTCCATTTACTCAAAAAACAAAATATTCCACCCACACCTAAAAGAACCTCTAATATATTTATAAATTTATATGTAGGTTTTTTCGCTATATATTCTTCAATTTTTTCCTTACATTCTGCACGACATGGATATATATTTGTATTGTCATCATATTGTATAGCTAATTTATTATTTGGTGACTTTATATCCCTATTACAGTAAAGACATTTTTTCATATTATATTCTCCTCTAATATTCCTCTTAAAAAATTTTGCCTAAATTATTATACGCTTTAATACTATTATACCAAATAGATACAAAAAACAAAAATAAAAGGAATAATTTTAGCGATTTCTTTTACTTCCATATATAATCTATAATAAATTTATAATAACAATTAAACAAAATTATTTATATCTAGTTTAATTGTTATATAATCTATAATAAGTCAAATTTGTATGAGAGGTTAAAATGAAACAAATGGAATTAGCTATTGTAAGTTTAAAAAAAGATGCTGGAGAAATTTATGAAGACCAAATAAGACAATTTTTAGGTAACAATATAAAAATAAATTTATACTCATTTGAAGAAGGAAATTTAAGATTTTTTAAAGAAAGTTTGATATTATTATCTGCTTATTTAAAATATGATGAGATAGCAAAATTATCCCATCATGATGCTCAAATTATTGTACCTAAGTTAACATTTGAAAAGAACAGTATAGATATGATATCAAGATTAGAAAAAGATAAAATTATTTATGTATATAATCTAAGTAAGGATATGGCAATAGAGACAATATCTTTAATACATAGACTAGGAATAGACAATATCAATATCCTACCTTGTTATCCAGAGATAGAATTTACTCATACAGATGCTATAATACTAACTCCTGGCGAAAAAATCTTACCTAAAGTTAAAAATTGTGAAGTTATAGACTTGAAATATAGAATAATAGATTTAAGTTGTATAGTTGAAATTGCTACAAAAACTAAACTAAAACATCTAATAAAAGATGACTTAATAAAAAAATATGTAGAAAAAATAATACCTACAAGCTATAGTACAGGTGAGTTACTATTAGATGCAAATAAATTTGAAAGGCAATTTGATTTATTATTATCTATAATTGATGATGGAATTATATGCACCAATAATGATGGGATAATTCAATTTTACAATCATATAGCTAGAAAAATTTTATCTATAAATGCAAATGAAATGATTTATGAATTTATTGGTGATTGTATAAGAGAAATAAATTTTCAAAACATATTAACCAATAAAGCTCCATTTTATGAAAAATTAATTAAAATAAATCATGTAGATATAAATTTAGAGATTAAACATATACAATTAAATGTATTTGATGGATTTATATTGAAAATGACCAAATTCTCTCAGCTAGAAAAAAAGCAAGCCAAGTTAAGAGCACAATTAGTCAATTCAGGTAATGTCAGTAAATATACATTTGATGATATATTAGGCTCTAGTATACAAACCATTAATACAAAAAAAATTGCCAATAGCATGGCTCAATCAAACTCCTCTATTTTAATAATTGGTGAAAGTGGTACTGGCAAGGAATTATTTGCTCAATCTATTCACAGCGCCTCTAGAAGAAAAGATGGTCCTTTCGTAGCAGTAAATTGTAGTACTTTTCAAGAAAATTTATTACAAAGCGAACTATTTGGCTATGATGAAGGTGCTTTTACTGGTGCTAAAAAAGGTGGAAAGATTGGTTTATTTGAATTAGCTAACAATGGAACTATATTTTTGGATGAAATTGGAGAAATGGATTTAAATTCTCAATCTAAATTACTTAGAGTTATACAAGAAAAACAAGTAAGGCGTATTGGTTCAAACAATGTCATTGATATTGATGTAAGAATAATTGCAGCTACTAATAGAAATTTAAAAGAACTTGTATCTAAAGACATGTTTAGAAGAGATTTATACTTTAGATTAAACGTTCTTCCTCT
The DNA here is from genome assembly GCF_045899875.1 of Clostridioides sp. GD02377. Classification (NCBI taxonomy): domain Bacteria; kingdom Bacillati; phylum Bacillota; class Clostridia; order Peptostreptococcales; family Peptostreptococcaceae; genus Clostridioides; species Clostridioides sp. GD02377. The sequence continues at coordinate 41,695 of NZ_JBJODA010000024.1, read as the reverse complement.
TAAAATACACCCTCTTAGAGAAAGACCTACTGATATATTTGAGATTTTCAATTCTCTAAAGTATGATATTCCATGTAATTTTATTCTAAGTGAAGAAGTAAAAGAAATCTTTAAAGTGTATAAATGGGAAGGAAATGTAAGGGAATTAAGAAATTTAGGAGAATACTTCTGCTACTTAGGAAAAGATGTTATAGAAATTTGTGACTTACCTGAATATATATTGGATACTATAGATTCAAATTATAGTAGGACTGTCTGTAACAAAGTAACAGATAAAACAGTAAAATATCAATTAAACATTAACAAAGACAAAAACTTAATAAAACATGATTATAACTTTAAAAGACCTTTAGAGGAATACCTATTTATATTGGACAATTTAAAGAAGGCTTATGATTTAAAAGAAAGAATTGGCAGAAAAAGTCTGTATAAAATAGCTTTAAATGAAAATAGATTTCTGACAGAACAACAGATTAGAAATATACTTCTAGAATTACAAGACTTTGGACTTGTAGACATACTTGTTGGTCGTGGTGGTTCAGTTATAACATCAAAAGGGGTTGAATTTATAAAAAAATATAAACAGGTCTAATAAGTTAAACTGTTAAACCACTTAACCCCATTTATTTATATTTTCATACATATGAAACTTTATTCGAAATAAGCTTTTCCACAAAGTTCTAAATATAATTAATATTTTTAATTGCTCTATACTTTGAAATTACTTAATATCAAATATTAACTTATTGTTAATTACTTTTTATTATCCATCTTGGCATGTTGTTTGCTTAATATTATTAACATAAATTTTAAAATTACTGGAGGTTTTTATAATGAATTATAATTTTAATGAAGTTGTTGATAGAAGTAATAATTTTTCGTCTAAATGGTCAGAGATGGATAAAAAATATGGAACCAATGATTTACTTCCTATGTGGGTAGCTGACATGGATTTTAAAGCTGCCCCTTGTATAATTGATGCTTTAAAAAATCGACTAGAGCAAGAGATTTATGGTTACACAGCAAGAACAGATTCTTACAATGAATCGATAGTAAATTGGCTAGATAGAAGACATAACTGGAAAATTAAAAGTGAATGGTTAGTTTATAGCCCAGGTGTTATACCAGCTATAAGTCTTTTAATAAACGAACTTACAAAAGAAAACGACAAAATAATGATACAAGAACCAGTTTATAGTCCTTTTAATAGCGTTGTGAAAAATAATAATAGAGAACTGGTTATAAGCCCATTACAAAAACTAGAAGATGGAAATTATGTAATGAATTATGAAGACATTGAAAGCAAGATTAAAGATGTAAAATTGTTTATACTTTGCAATCCTCATAATCCAGTTGGTAGAGTATGGACAAAAGAAGAATTAAAAAAACTAGGAGACATTTGCCTTAAACATAATGTAAAAGTAATATCTGATGAAATACATAGTGATATTATATTAAAAAAACATAAACATATCCCTATGGCATCTATTTCTAAAGAATATGAAAAAAATACAATTACTTGTATGGCTCCAACTAAAACTTTTAATATAGCTGGTCTTCAATCATCTTATGTGATACTACCTGATGAAAAAGACTATAAGTTGTTAGATAATGCCTTCACTAGAATTGATATAAAAAGAAATAACTGCTTCAGCTTAGTTGCAACAGAGGCCTCATATAATAATGGTGAACCTTGGTTAGAATCATTCTTGGAATATTTAGAATCCAATATAGATTTTGCTATAAAATATATAAATGAAAATATGCCAAAACTTAAAGTTAGAAAACCAGAGGGAACTTATTTATTATGGGTAGACTTTAGTGAACTTGGATTGAGTGATGATGAACTAGAAAGTATACTTGTTAAAAAAGGTAAGATTGCCTTAAATCAAGGAAATAGTTTTGGCATTGGAGGAAAAGGGTATCAAAGGATAAACTTAGCGTGTCCAAAAAGTATGCTTGAAGAAGCTCTTATAAGAATAAAAAATGCAATCAACTAAAATATTTAAGGAGAATTTGCACTATGAAAATAGATACAGAAAGAAAAAGACCTTCATTTAGATATTCCTTGTTAGTAATGCTTGCAATAATAGCTTTAACATCAATTGGTATAGTTGTATTTAATGCCTCTATAACTATAATGTTTTTACTTTCATGGCTTATAGTAGTTCCTGCTGCTATGAAGCTTGGTTACACTAATGATGAAATAGAGACTTTCGGATTTGAGGTTGGGAAGGATGCCTTTCAATCAAATTTAATTATACTTTCTGTTGGCGTACTAATAGCAGCTTGGATAGCTGCTGGTACGATACCAACAGTAGTGTATAGCGGTCTAACAATAATAACACCCAAATATTTTTTACTTACAACATTAATAGTCTGTTCACTTACTTCTGTTGCTACAGGTACATCTTGGGGAACTCTTGGAACTTCTGGTATAGCAATGATGAGTATTGGTACTAGCATGGGTATTCCTCTTGGTTTAACAGCTGGTGCAGTCATTTCTGGAGCTTTCTTTGGAGATAAGATGTCTCCCCTATCAGATTCTACAAACTTAGCTGCAGCAGTTTGTAAGACAGATGTGATTACACATATGAAACACATGGTTTACACAACAGGACCTGCATACGTAATATGCATAGTTCTATATACAGTAATTGGCTTAAAATATTCAAATAACACTATTGACTATGTTCAAATAAACCAAATTAAAGATGTATTAAATTCAAACTTTCATATTGGTTTAGTAGCAATGATTCCAATAATGTTTTTATTATTACTTCTATTGTTACAAAAACCTCCTATTATATCTATATTAAGTTCAGCTATAATGGGGCTTATCATAGCTGTATTTCAAGAAGGAGAAAAAATAGGCGATATTTTAAATTATATGCTATCAGGTTTTACTATCGATACTGGATTTGCCTATGCTGACAAGCTATTAAATCGTGGGGGAATCATGAGCATGGCTGAAACCGTTTTACTAGTCTTTGTAGTTTTTGTTATTGCTGGTATTCTCCAAAAAACTGGTTTCTTAGAGGTACTACTTCAGCCTATGATAACTAAAATAGGAAAATCTAGAACTAAATTGGTTGGGTCTACCTTTATAGTAAGTTATTTTGCAAATGCATTTAGCTCATCAATGATGTTTACTTCAGTATTTGTTGGAACTTTAATGTCACCAATATACAAAGAGTTTAGATTAAAACCACAGAATCTATCTAGAATTATAGAAGATACAGCCACACTTGGTGGACCATTAATACCTTGGAATTCAAATGCTGTTTTCTGTGCCCAAACTCTTGGTGTAAGTCCACTAGAATTTATACCATACTGTTTCTTAAGTTGGATTACTCCTATAATTTCATTTATTTATGGTGTAACTGGCTTTACTATGCTTACATATACAGATGATGAAATTGAAGAGTTAGAGATATTTGACATTGCCCAGAGAAGAGTTGATTAAGTATGAACTTTGAATACTATTACTTAATTCAAGATATTACAGGTATATTATTGGCATTTGTAGGGCTTAGAATGTCTTTCCTAGGATTTAGAATACTTTCAATAAAAGGTATTTCTATAAATTCGCTTTTAATTCTAATTAAATATTGTTTATTTACTATAGCAGGATTGAATTTATTGATATCTAAGTTTGGAATTATTCACTGGATTTTAAGTATTTGTATGATAGCAATATCCATAATAATTAATCCTAGAATTAAGGTATCCAACTAGAAATAACCACAAAGCTTAAAATTTTATAAAAAAGAAACTGCTTCATATATTAAAGCAGTTTCTTTTACTATTATTTATAATTAAATAACTGGTGTATCAGATAAATAATCATTACTTACATAACCATATCCACCACTATATTTTATTTTTACCCATCCAGTAGCAAACATTTCTATTGTTTCCACTTTACTTCCATATGAAAGATGTCCTATTTTTTCATCTTCTGTACTTGGTCCTTTTCTAACATTAAGACCATCTTTTTCTTTTACATACTTTATTTTTACATTTTCATTACTACTATCAGGCTTATTATTTGTCAGATAAGACCCACTAACATACCCAATATCTTCATTGTATTTTATTTTTACCCATCCTGTTTTTAATACTTCTAAAACTTCTACTTCATCACCATTATTTAAATACCCTATAACAGAAGCTTCTATTGTAGCATCACTTCTTATATTCACCTTATCTGTATTAGTTACATACATTACTTTCTTATTAGTACTATTTGTTTGTAACTCTTTTAATTCTTTAAATGCACTCTCATTCCCTCCACTACCAACTTGAGTTATAGAGGTAGCACTTTTATTTGAAAATACACTCTTTTGTGTTGTACTTAATTGTTCCCCTACTATAAGTACAGGAGAATCTTCTTTTGATGCCAGCACTCCTACTGCTAGAGCATCTATAAGTTGATTTTGCTTTTTCATTCCATCTTTGGCTACAAATACATTATTTAATTTATTGGATGTATAAAACTTTTCTATTACTTTACCATTAGTTTCATTTCTATCTGCTCCACCTATTCTTTCAGAATTAGGTAAGCTTTGTTTTATTTTATCTGATACAGCATTAGTAGAGCCTATTATGTATGATTTACTTATATTCTTAGATTCTATAAAATCTTTAAAGCTAGATATTCCAGATGAATCAGACACTGGAAGTATAACCATTCCATTAGTCGCAGCTACAGAAGCTATACTAACTGCATCAGCAAGACCTGTATATCCATTTACTATAGCTATTTCTGATATATCTTTTAATTCCTCTATTTTTTTAGCTATACTCAAGGCTGTTTGGTATCTATCACTACCACCAACTCTATCAGTAGTTAGATTATTAGATTCTAACTGTTTTTGTACATCATTTGATACAGAACTAGATAGTCCAATTATATAAACTTTTTTAACTCCTAATCTCTTTAATTCTTTCTCAGTTTGTGAATTTAGATTGTTTTTTTCTGTCAATAGTATAGGAGCATTTTTTAATTTTGCAAATGGTGTTACAGACAATGCATCTACAATAGATTCACTATTTACAACTACAGCCTCATTTGCACTACTCCATCCTTTTTTACTTACTTCAATAGCAGTTTGGTATCTATCCTGACCTACTAAAGTATTTTCCAATGTTGTTCTACTTATTTCATCATTTGCATGTGACACTGGTGATAAGCTTAAAACTAGAGATAAACACAATACGGATGATATTGATTTAGTTAATTTCATCTTAACTCCCCCTAAAATTATAGTATCTAAATTTTTCCTATTTAAAATAGTATAACATAATAATTTAGCTAATATCATTACTCTAAGATATTAAATAATATAAATAAAATTTTATTTTTAATATATCTTAACTTCTATAATAATTTTTTACCTTGCTTGATATACAATTTATTTCTCAGATATATTTTTATATAATTAAAATTTTCAGCATTATTTCTTTAATTAATTATATATTGGACTCATTTTTTTTAATTAGATTATGTATAATACATAATTAACTATGTGATTAACTTTTTGATATACTATAGTTTATTATACAAGCTTTATATTATAATGTATAATATATAGTTAATTATCAAATTGATATAACTCAAGTCATATTAAAAGAGGTGTATTTTATATTATGGATTTATTGCATCTTAAGTACTTTCAAACAGTTGCTAGAATGGAACACATAACAAAAGCATCACAAAAACTAAATATAGCACAACCAGCTTTAAGTAAGACCATATCTTCTTTAGAAAGAGAACTTGGAGTCAAGTTGTTTGATAGAAAAGGAAGATATATTGTATTAAATGAATATGGAAAATTATTTTTAAAAAGAGTGGATAGTATTTTAGATTTGGTAGAAATGTCAAAAAAGGAATTACGAGATACTTCTTTAGAGAACTCAGGAGAAGTAAAAATATTAGCTACTGCAGCAGCTAATGTACTACCCTCACTTTTAAGTAATTTTAGAAAACTATATCCTAACATTACTTTTAATGTCTCACATACTCTGCCATCTTCTTACAAGAAAAGTGATTTTGATTTGTATATATCTTCTTCATTTACAAAAATAAATTCAGAAAATAATATAACTTTAACTTGTGAAGAGATATTACTAGGTATTTCAATTAACCATAACTTATCTTTAAAAGATGAAGTCTACCTAAGTGAAGTTTCTGATGAGAACTTCATAGTTATAACTAAGGGTGAGAACTATAGAGAAATAATAGATATACTATGTGAATCTGCTAATTTTAAACCAAAAATAGCCTTTGAATGCGATTCACCATATACAATCTATGCACTCATAAAATCACTTCAAGGTGTTGGATTTATATGTGGAAAATCATGGGGATTATCTAAAGACCCAGAAATTAAACTATTACATATAAAAGATATTGAATTTAAAAGATACTTAAATCTATCATGGTTTAATGAAAATTACACATCTAAAGCTGTGTTATTATTTAAAGACTTTCTTATTAACTATTTTAAAAATCTTTAAATAAAAGCTATAATTATAGTCTTTTCATATTAAATAAAAATACAAGGGGGATGTATAAAAATATGGCTAGAAGACCAAAGATAAAGATAGGCTTAATAGATAAAAAAGAAAAAATAGATTAACTAAAAAAGTCTGAATATAAATATGCTTTATATCCAGACTTTTTACATTTTAATTTCTTATAACTATATATTATTCATTGTCTTTTATATCAACTTTTATACTTAATTCTTCTAATTGCTCATCTTCTGCTAATGTTGGAGCATTTGTCATAGGACAAACAGCATTTTGATTTTTAGGGAATGCAATAACCTCTCTTATATTGTCAGCTCCTGCAAGTAACATAACAAGTCTATCAAGACCAAAAGCTAAACCAGCATGAGGAGGAGTTCCATATTTAAATGCTTCTAATAAGTATCCAAACTTCTCATTAGCTCTTTCTTCTGTAAAACCAAGTGCTTTAAACATTTTTGATTGTACATCAGAATTTGATATTCTAACACTTCCTCCACCTATCTCATAACCATTCAATACGATGTCATAAGCTTTAGCTCTTAAAGATGCTTTATCACCTTCTTCTAACTTGTCTAAGTCTTCATCCATAGGTGATGTAAATGGGTGATGCATTGCTGAGAATTTTCCTGTTTCTTCATCTTCTTCAAAAACAGGGAATTCAGTTACCCATAATAGATTATATACATTTTTATCTAACATGTTAAGTCTATTAGCTACTTCAAGTCTAACTTGTCCTAAAGCATCAAATACTACTGAGTTTTTATCAGCTACAAATAAAAGCAAATCTCCTGCTTCAGCATTCATTCTTGTAAGTATAGCATTCATTTCTTCTTCATTAAAGAATTTTGCTATTGGAGAAGTTACTCCTTCTTGTCCTACTTTCATCCAAGCAAGACCTTTTGCTCTATATGTTTTAGCATGTTCCTCTAATGATGATATTTGCTTTCTAGTAAAATCATCAGCTTTACCCTTTACATTTATACCTCTAACACTTTTACCTGGCTGTGTAGCATCCGCAAACACTTTGAACCCACAGTTACAAACAACATCAGATATATCTGTTAATTCATATCCAAATCTAGTGTCTGGCTTATCTGAACCATATCTAGACATAGCTTCTGCATAAGTCATCTTAGGAAGTGGAAGTGTTAATTCTACATCTAAAACTTCTTTAAATATAGCTTCAAGCAATCCTTCAATCATATTCATAACATCTTCTTGCTCAACAAAAGACATTTCACAGTCTATTTGTGTAAACTCTGGCTGTCTATCTGCTCTTAAATCTTCATCTCTAAAACATTTAACTATTTGGAAATATCTATCCATACCACTTACCATTAATAACTGTTTATATAATTGTGGTGATTGTGGTAATGCATAAAATTTACCTGGATTAACTCTACTTGGTACAAGGTAATCTCTTGCTCCTTCTGGAGTTGGTGCAATTAAAAATGGTGTTTCTATTTCACAAAATCTATTATTCGATAAGTAATTTCTTGTAATATTCATTACTTTATGTCTTAATTTTAAGTTTCTTTGCATAGATGCTTTTCTTAAATCTAAGTATCTATATTTTAATCTTAATGCTTCTGAAACATCATCATCATCTTTTATATAAATAGGTGGAGTTTCTGACTTATTTAAGATTCTAAGTTCAGTGGCAAATATTTCTATATCTCCAGTTGGCATATTAGGATTTTTAGATTGTCTTTCGCATACTTTTCCTTTTGCAGCTATTACAAATTCAGCTCCTAATTTTTCAGCTTTTTCAAAAGCTTCTTTATCTACATCTGTATCAAAAACTATTTGACATAATCCACTTGTATCTCTTAAATCAACAAATACAAGACCACCTAAGTTTCTTTTTTTCTGTACCCATCCCATAAGTACAACTTCTTCATTTATGTTTTTTTCTCTCAACTCTCCACAGTAGTGAGTTCTCTTTAGACCCTTTAAAGTTTCCAAGATACTACCTCCATTTTATTTAATTTTAATGCTATATTATTATCTAATATGCAAAACATCATACTTTCTTATTTTACAGCTTTTGTTTTAATTCTTCAACTAATGTACTTAATTTTACAGTAATTTGCTCTGATGTTTTCATATTTTTTAATGTTGCAGTATCATTTTTAAGCTCATCATCGCCAATTACTATTGTAAATTTAGAATTTATCTTATCTGAATATTTAAATTGTGCTTTGACACTTCTCTCTATATGGTCTTTATCTGCACTTATATGATTTTCTCTCAATTCTTTTAATAGGTTAAAGCTTTTTGTATTTGCTTCTTCTCCTATTGTTACTATAAATATGTCTGTAGACTGTGGATTTTCTATTTCAATACCATTGTTTTCAAGTGTAAGTAAAAGTCTTTCAATTCCTAATCCAAATCCAATCCCACTTATACCTTTTGGTCCTCCTAGTTGCTCAACAAGACCATCATATCTACCTCCACCACATACAGTACTTTGCGCTCCTATATCATTAGATATAATTTCAAAGGCAGTTTTTCTGTAATAGTCTAGTCCTCTAACTATTGTTTTATCAACTACAAAGTTTATATCCATTTCATTTAAATATTCTTGTAATTTCGCAAAGTGAGTCTTGCAATCATCACATAAATGGTCTGCAATAAATGGTATATCCTTAATATTTTCCTTACATGTAGGATTTTTGCAATCTATAACCCTCATTGGATTTTTTTCTCTTCTTTCATTACAAGTTTCGCATAATACATCTGCTTTTGAATCAAGATATTCTTTTAATAAAGCATTGTATTCTTTTCTACAAACTGGACAACCAACTGAATTTATGCTTACTATTAAATCCTTTAGCCCAACTTCATTAAAAAATTGAACAGCTAATGCTATTATTTCAGCATCCATTGAAGGAGTGTCACTTCCAAGTGCTTCTATACCAAATTGATGAAATTGTCTTTGTCTTCCAGCTTGAGGTCTTTCGTATCTAAAACAAGGTGTAACATAAAATAACTTAGTTGGCTGAGTATCTGCATACAATTTATTTTCTATAAATGCCCTTACTACACCTGCTGTTCCCTCTGGCTTTAATGTAATTTCTCTGTCTCCTTTATCTTTAAAAGAATACATTTCTTTTTGAACTATATCTGTAGTATCTCCAACACTTCTTTTAAAAAGTTCTGTATGTTCAAATATAGGTGTTACCATTTCTTCATATCCATATAAAGCACATATTTCTCTAAATTTATTTTCTACATAACTCCATTTATAAGCCTCTTTTGGAGTTATGTCTTTAGTTCCTCTAGGAGCTTTAGTCAACATTTTTATATACCTCTTCTTTCTTCCTTTTTATCATTTCATCTACTCTTGCAATGTATTGTTCAACGTTTTTTACATTTTCTACTCTTTCAATTCTATCTTCATCTAAATAAACAAATTTTGATATAGCACCTGCACCTAATGCATAGTTACTTTGCTTTTCCTCCATAATTTGTATATTATAAATGCACTCATATCCTTCTTTAGCATAACCTATATTTTCTAAATTGCCTAACATATGTTTTTGTCTGTACATATAATAGGGGTTTAATCCCATATCTTTTGCATACTTCATTGATAAATCTATCATTTTTACCATTTCTTCATACTGTGTTAGGTGTTCTTTATACATATCCATATTTATATTCAAGTTAGATGCTCTCTTTATAGCTAATGTGTGAACTGTAAGACTTTCAGGAGAAAGTTTTTTTATTTCTTCCAATGTATTCCTTACCATATTTAAGTCCTCATCTATAAGACCTAAAATTATATCCATGTTTATATTATCAAATCCCATTCTACGAGCCATATTAAAGCAGTCTACTAAGTCAGAAACCTTGTGTTCTCTTCCAATTTTAACTAAAGTCTCACCATTCATAGTCTGAGGATTTATGCTAATTCTACTTACATTGTGTTTTTTTAATACTTTTAATTTTTGCTCTGTAATTGTATCTGGTCTACCTGCTTCTACAGTGAATTCCTTGATTTTAGTTAAATCTAATTCACTAAACAATGAATTTATAAGCAAATCTAACTCTTCCTCATCCAATGTAGTAGGAGTTCCTCCACCAATATATAAAGTTTCAATTTCTTTATTAGTATCCTTAATAAGCTTGGCAAATCCCTTGATTTCTTCAATCAATTTATAAACATATTCTCTTTTCAAATGCCCAAATTGCTTTAATGAGTTTGAAGGAAATGAACAATATACACATCTAGTTGGACAAAATGGAATACTTACATAAAGAGAAATTTTATTTTTATCTATAGGATACATAAATACTCGCTCTCTTTTGGCTATTTCAAGAGCTAAATCTATTTTCTCATCTATTATAAAATAATTATCTTTTAGAATGGTTCTTATGCTATTATCATCTAGCTTTTTATCCATTAGATTGTGGACAATTTTGACTGGTCTAATACCAGTCAAAATTCCCCATGGAACATAAGAATTAAATATTTGCTTAAGCACTATAAACATGCTTTTTTTGATGCTTTCTTTACATAGTTTTTTAAAGTTTCTCTTACTTTCATTATCTAACTTATTCAAAAACTCTTCAATGGATTTGCTATTATCAAATCCATTTAAAAATTCAAGATTTATATTTTCTATATTTTGTATTGATTCATACTTCAAGTTTTCATCTTCATAATACTCAGTACTTGAAAACAAGACTCCATTTTCATAAATCAACCTATTTATTAAATACATTGACTCCATGTTATTACCACATTTATCAGAGTCATTAAATTTAAATTCATTAGTAAACAATTTTATAAGTTCTGCTACTTCATACTTATAATCATGTCCTTTTAAAAAAACATATAACATCAACTTAACTCCTTCTATTTAACAGTAGAAGAACTCCATCTCTAATACAGTTATTAAATATTTGATACATTATTTAATACTAATATAAAATTACATATAAGGATTTGTCTTCTTCTCAACCCCTAGAGTACTAGCTGGTCCATGACCAGGATATACTCTAACAGCATCTTCATATTTACATAATTTCTTAAGCGATTTTTCCATTTGATGAAAATCTCCACTATACAAATCAGTTCTACCAATACTTCCAGCAAATAAAGTATCTCCTGTAAACAATTCATCTTCAACTCTTATACACATACACCCTTGTGTGTGTCCTGGAGTGTGTAAGAAAGTCATTTTTAATTCACCAAGTTCAAGCTTGTCTTTATCATTTACATATATATCTGCATCAAACTCTTGTGCTCCACATCTCATTGTATAACTTAGATTTTTATTTTTATCATTTAATAATTCTTTTTCATCAATATGTGCAACTACCTTAGCACCAGTTTTATCTTTAATATCTTTAACATATCCTATATGGTCTCCATGTCCATGAGTAAGAATTATATATTCGATATTTAATTCATTTTCTTTTACAAAACTTAGAGTATCTACTAAACTTCCACCTGGGTCTATAACTGCACATTTTTTAGTTTTTTCATCACCTAATACATAAGTATTTACTCCAAAATAACTATCTACAAATTTTTTTATAACCATTAAAGTTTTCCCCCTTAAAAAGATTTACTTGAGTCTAATAGTATTGTTACTGGACCATCATTAGTTAATTCTACCATCATATGAGCCGCAAATTTACCTGTACCAACTGTTACACCTTTATCTTTTGCTTTTTTTATAAACTCTTCATACAGATTATTTGCAAGTTCTGGTTTGGCTGCATTACTAAATCCAGGTCTTCTTCCTTTTCTACAATCTCCATATAAAGTAAATTGAGATACTACTAAAAGCTCTCCACCTATATCCATTAGAGATAAATTCATTTTGTCATCTTCATCTTCAAAAATTCTCAGATTCAATATTTTGTCAATCATATAATCTACATCACTTGATTTATCATCATGAGTCACTCCTAATAATACTAGTAACCCTTTATTTATTTGACCTATAGTGTTTTCATCTACTGTAACTTTAGATGAAGATACTCTTTGTACTACTGCTCTCATAGTTTCCTCCCTATTATTTTAACTCTAATTTGTCATTCTATAAATACTTTCTACACCAGGAATTGCTTTTAATTTTTTCATTAGAATTTTTAATTCCTCTGTGTCATTAACTTCTACAAGTAAGTTTATACTTACAATGCTATCTTTACCTTTTCTTGCATTTATTCCATTTAAACTAAGTTTATCCATTGCAACAATATGAGTTATTTCATTAACAATTCCTCTTCTGTCAACAGCCTTTATTTGAATCTCTGCTTCAAACTTACCTTTGCCTGCTGAACTCCATGAAACTTCTACCAATCTATTTTGGAAGAAATCCCCATTATTGTTTGCATTTGGGCAATCAGCTCTGTGTATAGCTACTCCCCTACCCTTAGTAATATATCCTACAATTTCATCTCCTGGAAGAGGATTACAACACTTAGCAAATCTTACTAAGATATTATCAAGCCCTTTTACTATAATTCCTTGTGATGCGTTTTTCTTTCTCTTTTTACTGTATTCTGTTTCACTTATATTGTGTTTATTTAAATCTTCTTCTTGTATTTGTTGTTCTTTTTTAACTTTTTTAACTTCTTTTAAATATAAGTCTTTTACTTTAGATACAACTTGAGATGACATTATACCACCATAACCTACAGTAGCAACTAAATCCTCAACACTTGGCTGATTAAATTTCTTAGCAACTAATGCCATATATTTTTCAACAAGAGGGTCTTTCTGTGGTATATCATGCTTCTTAAATTCTCTTTCTAATATTGTATTTCCACGGTCGACATTTTCTTCTCTTCTTTCTTTCTTGAAAAATTGTCTAATTCTACTTTTAGCATTTGGTGTCTTTACTATATTAAGCCAATCTCTACTTGGCCCATTAGAATTAGATGATGTAAGTACCTCTACAATATTACCATTTTGAAGCTTATAATCAATAGGAACTATTCTTCCATCAATTTTAGCTCCTACACATTTATTCCCTACATTTGTATGAACTCTATATGCAAAATCTATAGGTGTTGATTCTGCTGGTAATTCAATTACATCTCCTTTTGGAGTAAATACGTAAACTTGACTATTAAATACATCTTCTTTAAGTGCATCCATAAACTCTTGTGGGTCTTTCAGGTCTTTTTCCCACTCCATCATTTGTCTCAACCACTGAAGTTTCTCTTCAACTTTTGATTCTTTACTAGAAATACCTTCTTTGTATTTCCAATGGGCTGCGATACCATTTTCAGCTATGTTATGCATTTCATGAGTCCTTATCTGTATCTCTAAAGGCTCTCCATCAGGACCTACAACAGTAGTATGCAACGATTGGTAGAGATTTGGCTTTGGCATTGCTATATAGTCCTTAAATCTGCCTGGAATAGGTCTCCATAATGTGTGAACTATACCAAGAACTGCATAACAATCCTTTACATTATCTACTAGTATTCTTACAGCTGTTAAATCAAAAATTTCTTCAAAAGTCTTGTGTTTTTTTTGCATCTTTCTATAAATACTATAAAAATGCTTTGGTCTACCATATACATCACATGGTATACTTAAATCTTTAAACTTATCTTTAAGAAGTTCAACAATTCCATGTATATAATCTTCTCTTTGACTTCTCTTCATTGATACTCTATCAACTAAATCATAATACCCTTCTGGGTCCATAAATCTCAGTGCTCTGTCTTCTAACTCCCACTTTATCTTAGAAATCCCTAATCTATGAGCTATACCTCCATAAATTTCAAGTGTCTCTTTTGCCTTATATTTAGCTTTCTCTGGAGGCATATATTTTAAGGTTCTCATATTGTGCAATCTATCAGCAAGTTTTATAAGTATAACCCTTATATCTTTCGCCATTGCCAAAAACATCTTTCTTAGGTTTTCAGATTGAGTTTCTTCTTTTGAACGATATTTTATTTGACCAAGTTTTGTTACTCCATCAACTAAATCCGCTACTTCTTTACCAAATTCTTTTGTTATGTCTTCATAGGTATATTCCGTATCTTCTACAACATCATGAAGTAAACCAGCTGTTATAGTTTCAATATCTAATTCCATCTCTATCAAAATGTTTGCCACTGCTAATGGATGAATAAAGTATGGTTCCCCAGATTTTCTATATTGTCCTTCATGCGCTTTTTTTGCAAGATTATAGGCTTTTTCAACCATCTCAAAATTTGCATTAGGTGCATAAACTTTTATTTTTTCAATTATTTCTTGTAATTCTTTATCATGCATATAACCACCTATTTTGTATAAAATTTTAATATATATGAAAATAGTTGGTGCTATACCAACTATTGTAAAAGTACTAGTATTTTATAAGAGAATTAACATTATAGTTAGATAATTTTTCTCTCCCATTTAAGAATTCTAGCTCAATTAAAAATTGCATAGAAACTACTTCTCCACCTAATTTTTCTACAAGCTTAGCAGCAGCTTCCATAGTTCCACCAGTAGCCAATAAATCGTCTACTATTGCTACTTTTTGACCTTTTTTAATTGCATCTTTATGTATTTCTAAAGTATCCGTACCATACTCTAAGCCATACTCATAACTTTCAACTTCTCCTGGTAACTTTCCAGGTTTTCTAATTGGAACAAATCCCACTCCTAAAGCATACGCTACAGGTGTACCCATCAAAAAACCTCTTGCTTCTGGCCCTATTACTAAATCTACACCTTTATTTTTTAGTTCTTCAACTATAGAGTCTACTGCATATCTAAATGCCTCTCCATCTTTAAATAGAGTAGTAACATCTTTAAAATCTATACCTGGTTTTGGGAAATCATCAATATTCCTTATAAAGTTTTTTAAATCCATGGGAAACGCCTCCTAATAACTGCTATTATATTGTTTTTCTAAATTTTTTAGATTATTGAGTATTAAACTCTCATTTAAATCTAATTTTTTCTGTGGTTTTGGCAATATTCTTATGAGTACAGAATTTTTTTCATAATTTAAATTAAAGTCAAGTAAATTTAATTCTCTAAACACATTCAATATCGTAAAAAACTTTAATGGAATTACATTAAAAGTTCCCTTTATATTTACCATATCCAAATCAATTTCTTTTTTTGTGAGTGCTTGCTTATAAATTGTTATAAATTCATCTCTTGATGGAACTATATTACTAACTACATTCTTTAAATATAATAGGTCTGTTTTATTATAATATTTTATAATTTCACTTTCTTCTCTTTTATTCTCATATATATACGAATATTCGCCTTTATTGTATAAATAATCATAAAGAATAATATTATTATATCTTTTTAAGTCTATTTTATCAATATTAGGAGAAAATATAAGCTCTAATTTATCAGTATTTTTGCTAATATCTTCAATAATATTGTAATTTATCTTAAAATCTAAATCTACAAGTGATATATCCGAAACTGCTCTATAAAATCCATTTATGGAATTAGATATTATTAATGTGCCTTTTTCAAAATAATCAAATATATTTATATCAGTATTTCCATCGAATAAATCAAAATCAGATACAGATATATTATACAAGCTTTGTGTATCTTTGGGTATTATTTTTGACATTAATTTCAGTGAAAGTTTGTCACTACTTGCACTTTTAGGTCGAGCTAATCTTATATCTTTAAGTAAAAACTGTACTTTTCTATTTCCCATATAGTTATTTTCATCTAACTGAAACAATACATCTACTTTATCTCCTACTTTATACAATGATTTTAAATGACTCATGTTAAATCCTATACATTCATAGCTTTTTTCTTTTTCTATACTTAATTTTAGATGTTGTTGGTTTTTTCCTATAACCTTTAAATCTTTTAAAATATAATTTCTAACTATAAATCTAGGATTTGGATTATTTAATCCAAAAGGCTCTAACTTATGTAATTCTTCTACAAGATTTAGATTTATTACATTTTCTTGTAGTTCAAATTCAACATTCACATTCTCTATCATATCATCTTCAGTTAAATTATAATTTGCAAATTTGTTTATTTCATTTGCTAAAGCTTCCACATTATCTGAATTTAAAGATAGCCCTGCTGCTTGCTCATGACCACCAAACTTAGTCATTAAGTCCTTACACTTTACAAGAGCTTCAAATACATTAAATCCTTTTATAGACCTTGCTGAACCAGTAGCTTCTCCATTTTCTATGCCTAAAAGAATTGTAGGTTTATAGTATTTTTCAGTTAGCTTAGATGCTACAATTCCTATTATTCCATGTTGCCAACCTTCTTTAGCTAAAACTAAAACTTTATCATCATTATATCTGCTATTAGACTTTAACATTTCTTCAGCTTCATGATACATTTTAGCCTCTATCATCTGTCTTTCATTATTTTTCTCTTCTAATATATTGGCTATTTCTATAGCTTCTTCTTTAGATTGAGTGGTAAACAACTCAACACCTAAATAAGAATATCCTAATCTACCTGAAGCATTTATTCTAGGTCCTATTGCAAAACCTATATGAGAAGAACCTATTTTATCACTTTCTACACCACAAACTTTTATAAGCTCTCTTAATCCAATATTTTTGCCTTCTTTCATTGATTTTAAACCATTTTTTACAATTATTCTATTTTCGTCTATAAGTGGTACAATATCACAAATAGTTGCCAATGTTACTATTTCTAAATAATCATACATACTAGTTTTAAATTCTTCTTTTGGAGTTAATGCTTGAATCATTTTAAATGCTACACCACATCCACATAATGAATCGAATGGATAATTACAATCTTCTTGTTTTGGATTTATTACTGCAAAAGCTGGTGGAATCTCGTTTTGACATTCATGATGGTCTGTTATTATAACATCTATACCCAAATCATTCGCTATATTAACCTCAGATACTGATGTAATCCCACAGTCAACACTTATAATCAGGTCACAACCTCTAGAGCTTATAAGCTTAATAGCTTCTTCATTTATACCATATCCTTCTTCTAATCTATTTGGGATATAGTAATCCACATGATACCCTATACTTTTAAAATATATACATAAAATAGAAGTAGATGACACACCATCAACATCATAATCTCCATAAATCCAAATTTTTTCGTTATTTTCAATAGCTGATTTTATCCTATCAACAGCTTTCTGCATATCTTTCATTAAGAAAGGGTCCCTTAAATAATCTAAAGATGGATTCATAAATATTTCTGAATCTTTTTCAGTATATATTCCTCTATTTTTTAAAATTTGGCAGATTTCCGGGGAAATATTAATTTTTTTGCTAAATTCACTTTCCTCTATCTTACCTTTATATTTCAATATCCATTTTTTCAAATTCAACTCCCCCTAATCCTTTTTATATTTTGACCTAACACTCCTTATAACTAGACAAAGTCCTATTATAAAAGATATAAAGAAACCTCCTATAGCAGTAAACTTTATCCAAATATTATTTTCTATATTTGGAGATGCAATTATAAGGGAAGAACCCACTATAATTGATGCTAACACTAAACTTAGTGATATTTGAGACGTTAACTCTAATATGCAATTTTCTAATTTTGTCATTTTTACGTCTTCAATTTGCATTTTTATATTATTTCTTTCTACATTCTTTAAGATTGCTTTTAGCTGTTTGGGAATGGTTTTTATATCGAGTAATATTTCTTCTACATTTTGTCTTGAACTTAAAACGACATTTTTAGGATTAAATTTACTCTTATAATGATGTTTCATAAACTCTTTTCCCATAGAACCAAAAGAAAAATCTGAATTTAAAGTTCTACTTGTTCCTTCTAATGTTATAACAGTCTTAGCAAGTGTCACAAACTGTGCAGGCATGACTATCTTATACTGCCTAAAAAATCTAAACAGTTCATTTAATATATCTGTTACATTTATTTTTTCTATAGAAATATCATAGTAATAATGTATTAGATAAAGTAAATCCTGTCTAAGACCTTTAATATCTGCCTCTCCATTTAACGCATCCATTTCTATTAACAAGTATATTATCTTGTCGACATTCTTTTCCACTCCTGCTAATGCAATTTCATTTAATTGATTCAGTGTTTTATTGTCAATAATTCCAATCATTCCAAAATCTATATACGCTATCTTGTTTTTAGCAACTACAAATATATTACCTGGATGTGGGTCTGCATGAAAAAATCCATGAGACAATACTTGTGTAAAAAAAGACCTTACTCCTATTTCAACAATAGTTTTTGTATTATAACCTAACCTATTTATTTTTTCTACATCACTTAATTTTGTACCATTGACCTTCTCCATTACTAAAATTTTCTTAGTATTATATTCTGGATATATTTTAGGTATATATACCTCATCACTATTTTTAAATATTCTAGAGAATTTAGTTGCATTTATAGCTTCAAAAGTATAGTCAAGCTCTCTCATTAATTGAGTTTGAAATTCTTCAATCATTTGTACTAAGTCTAAATTAAAATCCTTTTTTAAATCCTTTAGAGTATTTGCAATCGTTCTAAGAATTTCTAAATCAGATTTTATTATTTTCTCTATATTTGGTCTTTGAATTTTTACAATTACTTCTTCTCCAGTTCTAAGAACACCCTCATAAACTTGGCCAATCGAAGCTGCTGCAATTGGTTCTTCTTTAAACTCTAAAAATATTTCTTCTATACTTAATCCTACTTCTTCTTTAAATATCTCAATAGCTATATTTGAATCAAATTTCTCTACATCATCTCTAAGTTTTGATATTTCATCAATTATATCTTGGTCTAATAAATCTTTTCTTGTACTTAATATCTGTCCTATTTTTATATATGTAGGCCCTAGCTCTTCTAAAACTCTTTTTATTCTCTCACCAGTTGTCATATTTTTTATTTCTTCTGGAGGGTCAAACAGTGGTATTTTATAAGCTATTCCTTCTATATTTAATCTTTCTACTATAAAACTAAAACCATACTTTATTAAAACATATCCAATTTCTCTATATCTTTTTAAGTTTCTATAACTTATTCTCAAATATTTTCACTCCTAAAATAGGTATACCCGAAAACTTACACCTTAATTTATCTTATATAAGACATTATTTTACCAATTTATATACTAATGTCTTATATCCTCTTTAATATTTAATTTTATCACATATACTAGTAATTTTATTAAAATTATTTAACTCAGTTAATTTTTATTTTTGACATTTTATACCTATCTTAATCAAATACTTTTTGAAAACTAAAATATCAGCTAACTTTAATAAAATAAATTAGTGGTTGCCTCAAAACAGATTTAAGTATGTTTTGAAACAACCACTCTTTAATTTAATATTTTTGATTTTGTGCTGCTTCTAGATACCATTTATATGATTCATCAATATATCTTTTATCTTCCTCTGTAAGTTCTCTAACAACCTTACCAGGAGAGCCCATTATTAAAACACCTGGTGGGAACTTCTTATTAGATGTAATTAATGTACCTGCTCCTATCAAAGTATATTCTCCTATTTCAGCATTATCCAATATTATTGAACCCATACCAATCAAAACATTGTCACTAATTTTACAACCATGAACTATTGACCTATGTCCAACCGTTACATTGTTACCAATTATAGTATCTGCATCTCCATGTACTATAGAACAATCTTGTATATTAGTATTTTCTCCAATAGTTATTGGACCTTCATCTCCTCTAACTACTGCATTGTACCATACACTTGAATCCTTACCTATTTTGACATTTCCAATTATGTCTGCTGATTTTGCCACAAATACACTTTCATCAATTAAAGGTTTATCTTCCAAATAATCTCTAATCATATATAAACAACTCCTTTAAAATATAAATTTAGTTAGTTGCTCCTTCTAACATTAACTTTGCTTGTATCATTATAGAGCACTCTGTACGTTTTCTTTGCATTTCACATCCTAATTCATATGGCTTTGATATGTCATTATTAAAGTTTATTGCATTTGCATGACATCCACCTGAACAGTAAAACTTATTCCAACATTGTTTACAATCTTCTTTAGTATATACATGAGCTTCTCTAAACATATTTTTTAAACTTTCTGGAAGTACAATTTCTTTATCAAATATATTTGCCATTTTAAATTCTTCATTTCCAACAAATTGATGACATGGATATATATCTCCATTTGGAGTTACAGAAAGATATTCATTTCCAGCTCCACATCCAGTTATTCTTTTTATTACACATGGTCCTTGATTTAAATCTATCATAAAATGGAAAAACTTAAATCCATCGCCTTGTAATTGTCTATCTGCATACTCTACAGCAAACTTTTCGTACTCTTCAAATATCTTAGGTAAATCCTCTTCTCTAAGTGCATATGGATTACTTTCATCTCCAACAACTGGCTCTACAGATGTTAATTTAAATCCTAAATCTGCAAAATGCATAACATCCTTAGCAAAATCCAGATTATCTCTTGTAAATGTTCCTCTTATATAGTAATATTTATCTTTTGCTCTTTTTTCCACAAGTTTTTTAAATCGTGGCAATGTAATATCATAACTTCCTTTGTCATTTAAAGTTGGTCTCATATTATCATTAATTTCTTTTCTTCCATCTAAACTCAAAACTACATTGTGCATATTTTCATTTATATAGTCTATAATCTCATCATTTAATAGTACACCATTTGTAGTTATTGTAAATCTTATATTTTTATTATAATCTTTTTCAATACTTCTACCATAATCAACTAACTGTTTTACAACTTCAAAATTCATCAAAGGCTCTCCACCAAAGAAATCTATCTCTAAGTTTTTTCTAGTGCCTGAGTTAGCAATCAAATAGTCTATTGCTGACTTACCTACCTCAAAGCTCATAAGTTCTTTTTCTCCTCCAAAGTCACCTTGAGCTGCAAAACAATATTTACATTTTAAATTACAATCATGGGCTACATTTAAACATAAAGCTTTTACCACAGGTTCTCTATGTACAAAACTTGGATGATATTGATATGTATCTTCTGTATATAAAAGACCTTCTTTTTCTAAGTTTGATATTTCTTCATATGCTTCATTTATTTTTTCTTCTTGATATTTAGATTTTAATATATCTAATACTTCTTCTTTACTTTTTTCTTTATAAAAGTCTAATAAGTCGTATGCAACATCATCTAATACATGAACAGCTCCACCATTCACATCTAAAACGATATTATATCCATTCATAGAAAATTTATGTATCATACTCATAACCTACCTCCTAAATTACTATCTATACTAAAGTTTTTTATTGTTTTAATTAAACTTTACCCTTCATTATATCATAAGTTTATCTAAAATACATACAATACAAAAATGACTTACTACTCGTAAGTCATTTCATTGGATACACTACATCCCCCTAAATTGGCACAATAATACACCATCAAATGTATATTATATGCCTTAAAATAAAATTTATATCTAATCTTTATATAGTTTTAACCTTGTTAAAATATAATAATTGCTTCTTATAATAATTTTATATAATTGCTTCTATTTAATTTATCTTCTTTAAATTCTTAATTTCTTTAGGAACTTTAGGTTGATGTATAATCCATGGACAAGTACTATTAGCTGACAAGATGACAGTGCTAAGTGCTAATGAACTAGCAAACTTCATAAATTTTACAAAAAACTTCTTCATAACTTAATTCTCCCTCACACATATTTTACTTAAATTCTTAGCTTTTAATTTCCCTAATACCAACATTATAAAAATCCAAAACATAGCAAATGCGCTATATATGAAATAATCTACAAATACATTCAATAAAAAGTTTAAAACTGTCATTAATAATATTATTGTAGATACAAATACAGCAACTTTTTTGTAAGTTAACTTTTCTCTATCACTTATAGGATTACTTCTATGTTCTATTGGACAGAGAATACAAATCCCAACCCAACTAATGCTTGCAGTAACCATAATGATATTTTTAAATAAGTATAAATTTAGATTTTCTATAATTAATATTGTAGACAAAATTATAAAAACAAAAGTCAATAGGCACCTAAAATAATTGTCTGCATGATACCCACCTGAAAATTGTCTTATTGGACAGTAACACATTAAAAAAAACAATATATATGTAAATTTGCCAAATAAAAAACCTATGAGCAGCATGGTCGTTACATTAACTATAAAAGCTATCAATATTTCAAATCCATAAGAATAAACTTTTGATTCATTATTATCTATCATATTATTACAAATTAAAACAGATGTCATTTTATCAGCAGATTTCTTAAACATTTTTACCTCCAAAAAAATTTTACATACATAGAATACCTTCTTTTTTGAGAAAATTCAATATACTTTACAAAACTAGTTGCTAAAATTGTAAAACTGGTCAAAAAAAGACCTATATAAGTCTTTAGATATTCTTTATATAACAAAATAATTATAATAAAATACTTTTACTATTTTTTATATACATAAAAACACCTAACTTATTACTATAAGCTAGGTGCCTTTACATATATTTTTCTATATATTTCAACTTTGTTTTTGTTTTACATATTGTAGTGCTTTTCTATTCTGTTTTACTGCTTCCAAGCAAATTTTTTCTGTTTGATTATCAACAAATTCCAAAGCTCTATAGTTTTGCCTTACTGCTTCTAAACATACTTCTTCTGTTTGTTTATTTACATATTTCAACATTCTGTAATCTTGCTTCACTGCTTTTAAACAAATTTCTTCTGTCTGCTCTTTCACATATTTAAGAGCTTCATAACTTTGATTTACTGCTTCTAAGCAAACTTTTTCTGTTTGTTTCTTTACATACTGTAAAGCATTATAATTTTCTCTTACTGCCTCTATACACATTAATTCTGTCTGATTTTCTATATATTTAAGAGCCTTTCCATTTTGTTTTACTGCTTCTACAAAAACTCTTTCTGTTGGAACTTTTACATAGCTTAATATTTCTTTTATTTGAAGTTCTTCAAATGAATCTTTTATTGCCTCTATACATATATCTTCTGTCTGTTTTTTTACATATTGCAAGACTTTCCCATTTTGTCTAACTGCTTCTATACATATACCTTCTGTCTGTTCTTTTACATATTGTAGTGCTCTTCCATCATTTCTAACTGCTTCCATACATATATCTTCTGTCTGTTTTTTTACATATTGTAGTGCCATATAACTTCTTCTAACTGCTTCTATACATATTTTTTCTGTCTGTTCATTTACATAATACAATGCAAAATCATTCTGTTTTACTGCTTCTATACATATTTCTTCGGTTTGTTCTTCCACACAAGGTAGAGCACTATAGTTTTCTTTTACTGCTTCTAAACATATAGTTGAGGTTTGTTCTTTAACATAAGCTAAAGATTTTCCATCTTTTTTTACTGCTTCCAAACATATAGTTGGAGTTTGCTCTTTTATGTCTTTAAGTATTTCTGCAACATCATTTTTTGATGCCATTTCTATAAATGCTAGACATACATCTTCAGTCTGCTCTTCTACAAATTTAAAAACTTCCATAACATCATGAGTAGATGCATGTTTTATAGCCTCAATTAGTACATTATCAGTCTTATCATTTATGTAATATAAAGCTCTGTAGTTCTGTTTAACGGCTTCTATACAAATATCCTCAGACTGATTTGTTATATACTTAAGAGCTTTGTATGTCTGTTTAACAGCTCCCATACATACCTTATAAGTCTTATTTTTTACAAACTCAATTATAGTCCCATCCTGTTTTACTGCTAGTAAACACATTTCTTCTGTCTGATTTTCTATGTCTTTTAATTCTCTGTAATCATTTTTTACTCTGCTTAAGTCATTTAAATGTACTTTATTGTCTTGCTTTAAACTCTCCTCATTATCCTCTATATCATCCTCAAATTCTTCATCATCTAAATAGTCATCTTTTTCTGGTAAAAATATAGATTTAATTTTATTTTTTATATCCATAAAATTAACCTCCTTTAATACGATTTTATCATTAAAGTAAATCGTTTTTAAGTATTTATTTAATTAATTTTATATTAAGTTCCTTTAAAAGTCTATTCATTGTCGACAGATTATATTTTACATTAATAAATTTATTTTACATATGTGGGGTAATAAAGTTAATAGTGGACATTTTCCATCCCATTAGTATACACTATTTATATTTATCACTCATTTATAGTGATTTTTTTCAATTTTTTTATCATTTACTATATCATAATTATCCAATTTATGATATTATTTAAATATAATATAAGTTTTATAAAGTATATTAAATATATTATAAAGATGGAGGTCGAGTAATTTTGAAAGGAAACATAGTACAATTTAATTTTGCAGATATAGAGGAAGAAGTATATTCGTTAGATTATGCCATAGCATGGAATACAGACGAGGAAAACTTAAGCATAATCCCATTTACAAATAAATTCTGTAAAGAATCTATAGAATCTTTTTGTCTAGGTAAGATTGACAACTTTGTTGAAATATTAAATGAAGGATTTGTTGAAAATCATCATTATGTGCATTTAGATAAAATAATCAATGTCCCTAAGAAAAAGGTTAATTTAGTTTATCAACAAGACACGCATGGTTATCTTTTAAGAGATGATAATAATGACCTTATTCCTGCAAAAATAACTTCAGAACAATCTAAATCCATATCAAATAAGATGGAGTTATTCTGTGCTGGTGAAGAAAAATGTTTAATCAATATATTACTAAAGGCTGACCCATCATATATTCTAGATGTAGATAGTATAAAGGATAAGAACATTTTAAACTTAGGTTATGAGTCTATTGATAGATACAAAGAATACAATTTTGACGATGATAAAATTTTAATATTTTTTATAAATAAAAAGCGTTACTCAGTAATTATGAAAAAAACAAATAATTCTAATAATGATTTAACTGCTAGAAATAATGCTATTAAAGAATTATTTACTACTAATGCAGCAAGTCTTAACTAGAATTACAAGTTTAGCTCATATTACCAATTAAATTAATAATAGTATACAAAATGGGAGTAGATAATTCTACTCCCATTTATTTATAATAAACAAATAAATCCATAAACCCATTGAGTGATTATAATTTTTAGATTGTGTTATCTTGCATTTTTAAATTTAAGGTAACTTTCTATTCTAAACTTTAATCTCTATATCAATATCATCAACTGTAACCACTTACAATTAAATCTTTAATAATCAAACTTTAGACTATCTATATTAAAACTCAAATTAGATTCAGGATTTATTTGGATATCACATTTATTTTATTAACTTTTATTTAATTATCCTTTATTTATAAACTTAGTCTTCCCTTAATTCTATTATTAAATACTTTTAATTATTTTTCAATACAATATTAATTTTTAACAATATTTATTTTAGATTTATTTTGTAAAGCCAGACACTTTCCACACGCCCTTTTCATTTACAATATCAATATTAATATCTGAGAAAGTTCCTCTTCCAGTGTCACTCATTATATCATTACCCCCAAATATAACATTATAACATCTCTTATCATTTTCTTTTAAATCAATCTTTTCCATATATACAATTTTATCATTATTAATATAATCTGGTAAATTCATCCCAAACTTAGTATCATTAAAAAGCTTATGATTATCCAAATTAATGAAGAGAGTACTTATCTTACTTTCTACATCCATAGTAGTTAATAAAACCTTTGTATTATTTTCTTTTATAGCCTTTATATACATTTTTATTAAATCCTCATTACTTAACTTTGATACCTCTATATATAAAGAATTTGACTTATCTATACAATTATCATCTACCCATGTATTTAAGTCTTCTTTTGTCACTTCCTTAAAACTATGTCTTTTTAAGCTAATAGCATTCCCTTCATGCCTTCCAGAATCAATATACGCACCTACAATTTTTCCTTCATACCTTATTATTATACCTCTAGTACTTAATAGAGTATCTTCAAGTTCATCTGATAACGGTTCATTTAAATTGTATATCTCAGCAGTAATCTCTTTTGATTTTAAGTTTGAAAAATCTAACCCTATATCTTTAGATAGCTCTATATTATATGCCCAGTACATCATCTCTACTGTATCTTCTGATGAATACTTAAAATTATTTGGAATTGTTTTTTGTTGAGATGATATTAGAAAACTTGGCGTCCAGTTATACTTTTTAAAAAGTTCATTTACATCATTAGGTACTTTTGAATATTGAGGTCTAAATTCTTCAAGTGATGATATTAATCTAAAAAAATCATGTGGTACATTAAATTTTTCATTATCATATTCAATCTTTCCAATATTATGTATACTATCATATGAGTAATTTATAATTTTTTGTTCTCCATCACCATTATAAAAATTTATACTCTGACTTTTTAATATAATCTCATTCCTATCTTCACCATCATAATACTCTACATTATTTAAATAGTTTAATATTTCATTTATTAAATGTTTATCTGAAATTAAAATTGGCTTATGCTCTTTTTCTTGGCTAATCTTATTGTAAATTTCTATTTTTTTTGTATCTTTTAAATCTAAATATACTTTTTTATCATGTTTGTTACTTATTAGGTTGTTTTGTGTATTTAAATATAATATTATAGAACTCAAAATAAGTATAGCTATGATAAATACCTTTGTGTTTTTACTTTTCAAATTGTATACCTCCATTAAATATTTATTAGATGCAGACTATATTATTAATACCAAACCATAAATATTATAATATCTTAAATTATACAATAAAAAAGCCATAGTATATAGGATAAACTATGGCTTTTACTTATTCATTAAATAATTTTTTACTATCTACAATCTACCTAAATAAGTATTTATATAGATATAATTTAATAATTACATATTAAAAGTAGTTTCAATATATTTCTTTATTTCTTCAGCAGTACCCATATTAAGTACCTCATCAGCTAATTTTTTCATATCGGCTTCTTTAACTGAAGTTATTAATTTTCTAGCAGGAAGTATTGATATTGGAGACATAGAGAACTCATCTAATCCCATACCTAAAAGTATTGGTATCATTTTTTGGTCTCCAGCAGATTCTCCACACATACCTGCCCATTTACCTTCTTTATGTGCATTGTCTATAACAGTCTTTATAAGTCTTAAAACAGCTGGATTAAATTGATTATAAAGATAGCTTATTTTTTGATTCATTCTATCAACTGCACAAGTATATTGAATTAAATCATTAGTTCCTATAGAGAAGAAGTCTACATGTTTAGCTAGTACATCAGATATTACAGCAGCAGATGGCACTTCTATCATCATACCAATTTCTACATCTTTAGCATAAGTTATACCCTCAGAATCAAGTTCTGCTAAAACTTCTTTTACAACTTCTTTAGCTTGTAATAATTCTTCTAAAGAGGAAATCATAGGGAACATGATTCTTAGTTTTCCATGAACACTTGCTCTGTATAAAGCTCTTAATTGAGTCTTAAATATATCTTTTCTGTCTAAGCAAAGTCTTATTGCTCTATAACCTAAGAATGGATTCATTTCAGGTTCCATACTTAAATAACTTAATTCTTTATCTCCACCTATATCCAATGTTCTTATAACTATAGGTTTTCCATCCATTCCTTCTAGTACAGCTTTGTAAGCTTCATATTGTATTTCTTCAGTTGGGAAAGAATCTCTATCCATGTATAAGAATTCTGTTCTATAAAGACCAACACCTTCAGCATCATTCTTTATTAGACCTTCTATATCATTAGGAGTTCCTATATTACCAGCTAATTCTACATGCTTTCCATCTAAAGTCACAGATGCTTTTCCTTTTAATAACTGTAATGCTTTTCTCTCTTCTTCATATTTAGCTTTTAACTCAGTATATTTATTTATAGTATCTTCATCTGGATTAACGATTACTTCACCAGTATCTCCATTGAAGACTACAAAATCTCCATCCTTAACATTTGAAGTTATATCACTTAATCCAACGATTGCAGCTATTTCTAAAGTTCTAGACATGATAGCTGTATGAGAAGTTCTTCCACCTATATCAGTTAAAAATCCTAAAACCATTTTTTTATTCATAGTTGCTGTATCTGATGGAGTTAAATCATGTGCTATTAATACTACTTCTTCACTTAAAGCAGATAAATCAACAACTTTAATTCCTAATATATGTCTAAGTATTCTATTTGTAACATCTTTTATATCTGCTGCTCTTTCTTTCATATATTCATTGTCCATAGACTCAAACATACTAACAAACATTTCTTTTATTTCATTTAAAGCGTACTCTGCATTTACATTTTCAGTTTTAATCTTGTCTATTGCAGAACCAATTAATTCTGGGTCTTCTAAAACTAATAAATGTGCTTCAAATATTTCTGCCTCTTCTGCTCCTAATTCTTCAGAAGCCTTTTCCTTAACCTTTATTAATTCTTCTTTAGAAACTGCAACTGCATTTTCTAATTTAGCAATTTCCGCTTCAACATTATCTATAGATTTTTTTTCAATTACTAATTCACTATGCTCAACTACTAACGCTTTCCCTAAAGCAACACCTGGAGAAGCACCTATTCCTTTGTAAGCCATAACCCTACCTCCTAAAAAATATCTTCTGTATTTTCATACTAAATTTATGATTAAAAATATCTTATTTCATATTCTAAAATATTTGTATTTTCATACCCAGTTAACAATAGTCTTAATCTTCTGATTAAATAAACATGAAAGTAACAAAGAAATTAAATATCTACAAATGTCAATCTGTATATGTTTAATGCTTCTCTGTTACTTTTACTTTAAGTAATGATTAGATTATAAATATCAAACTTAAAAAAATTATTATATCTACTCTCCAAATCCACTTTCAACTAATTCAACCATTGCAGCTAAAGCTACTTCTTCATCATCTCCATTTACAACTAACTTTAATTCTTCTCCTTGAGCTAAACCTAAACTCATTATTCCCATTATTGATTTTGCATTTACAGTCTTGTCTTTTGCTACAACCTCTACTGTTGATTTGAACTCAGCAGCCTTCTTAACAAACATTCCTGCTGGTCTAGCATGTAATCCACTTGCATTTTTGATACTAACTACTTTTTCCATTTTTTAAATCCTCCTATAGACTTTACATTTTATATTTTTTAAAATTGTTTTCCTATTTTTTACTTTAATGGTACTTAGTGGTACTTTTTTGTCCTATGGTCATTTTTTGTTCCCACTAGTGCTACAAAAATATTATACTACTAATATACACTTTTTTCGAGTATAATTACAAATTTTTTTTTGTTTTTTATTTAACTTTGATTTTTTAAGTCTTTTATAATACAATTTGTCAATAATTTTGTATTTTTGTTCTTTTTAATACTAATTTTAGGTCTAATTTCAAAATTAGAAGCTAAATTTTTATTAGAATCAATATTTGTATTTACAACATCTATAACTTTGTTAAAATCATATAATTTTATTCTATTTATGCTATTTTCTTCAAGTTTTTTTTCATATATACAGTAAAATAAATCTTTGTATGAAAAATTTTTGGGTAAGCCAAGTACTTCACCAAGTTTTGGTATTACACTTTCCATAATAGTTCTTAAAGAAACATCTCTCTTTATATTTAATAAATTACAAATAAATTGCACAGTTTCATTACTCATACTTCTAAACTTATCAAAACAATATTCTTCATTGTATTTATATTCTACATCAAAATAATATTTAATCCCATTACATCTTTCATACGCTTTCATAGTATCTAAGTAACCCAATCGAATATTTTTTTCTACATTGTCTCTGTCTTTATTTAGAGAACCTCCCAAATACTCTGATGGTATTATAGTTTTTATATTTATATTCTGATGTTTATTTAAATTCATTTTTCCAAGAAAATCATCAATCAGCCTAATTACAACAACATCTTCATACCCTTTGTCTTCTAAAAGTCCTATTGGCATATTGTCACAAAACATTCCATCAAGATATAATTTATCATCCATCATATTTGATTGAAAAATAGGCAAGCTAGAACTAGCAATTAAATAATCAATCAATCTCCCTTGTGGCATATCTTCTATATACATTGGATGTGGATTAATCTTTTTATCCCACCACACTGTAACAAGTCCAAAGTCTTTTTTTGATTTTCGTATTATATCTTCATTTAACGTAGTTTCCATTAGTTGTCTCATAGGGCTTATATCTATACCTTCATTTTTTCTAGCCTTATTTATAAGTTCAATAAGTGCATTGATATTTTTAGTAGTGAAATCTACATTTTTAAATTTCTCATAAGTATCTTTATCCATATTCATAAAGTGAGTATAATCGTAGTTTAACCAAATATCTTCCATTACTTCAATATCATTTTGAATTATATATGCTCCATTTAAAGCACCAATTGATGTCCCAGTTACTCCTTGGAACTCTATTCCAAGCTCTCTTAAAGCCTTATATGCCCCTATTTGATAGGCACCTTTTGTTCCTCCACCTTCTAAAACTAATCCTTTCATATTATCACCTACTATATTAAAAACGTTTCTGATTTCTATTTCTCAGCAAATATTAATTCAAAAAACTATTTTTAGTTATTGGAGAAAAATAAAATTGTACAAATTTATTTTTATTTTATCAAAAAACCATTTAAAAGTATATATCTTTAATGTTTTTTATATGGTTAACTTTTTATTCAAAATTTAGATAAATAATTAACATTCCGTGATTTTCTTTATATCTACAGATGCTTATATACCCAAAGAATTCATTATTAAGTTATCCATTTTTATCTGCAATCTTTCTACCTTTTCTTTATCCACAGAGTTGTTTAATAAAATTGATATTATTTCCTTTGACAAACTTTCTATCTCTTCATAATTATTATCTCTAAAAATTCTTATCTTCATAACCTTATTAGGATAGTAATCGTATATGTTTTTACTCATCTTTTTAGCAGTTATTTTAAAGTATTTATCATAAATGCTAGAATTTAAGATTCCAACTAAATATTCATATGAAAATTTATCTAAATATTCTTCTTTTATGAAAAAAGAATATACATCTGCACTTGAAAAGTTATTATCATAATCTATAGCAAATCTATTTTCTTTTGATTTATAAGGATACATTATTTTTTTCCTTTCGAAGAAAAGCTTTTCTCTTCCCCATTGAAGTTCATACCATTTCCTTATTCCATTTTTACATTCTCTTCTGTTTTCTAGCTTTGACTTGTATATTCCTATAATCTCATCAAGTATTTTCTTATTTTTTTCTTCATCCTCTATATCATTTGAGTATATTAACCTATATTCACTTTTATCTACTATATATTTATTTATATTTTTACTTTTTATCCAACACTTTAAAAATTTATCATCCACAAGGTTCAATTTTACATCATTTTTACTTAAAATAAAGGCCTTATCACAACCTGTGATTATTCCTTGAAAACTTATCGCTATATCTTCCAAACTATAGTTGCATTTTTCTTGTATCTTATTATAAAAAACTCCATCAGCTTTATTTACAAGTATCCATTCATCAGACAACAAACTTTGATTTATACTAAAATAATCAAAGTTACTACTATTTAAAAGTTCTTCTAGTGTTTCAAATTTATTTATACATATATCCTCATTTTTTATTTTAAATACATCTATTGATTTCTCTTTTGATTTTTTCTTATCAAAAGTAAGTATACAACTAGATACCCCTATATTTTTAAATATATTTGCACCTAAAAAATCTACTACTTCTTTAACTCTAACATTTGATTTAATATATTCTCTTAAATCTTTACCCGATAGACTTTCTAAAAAATATCTTGGAGTTATAACACTACCAGTTCCTCCTTGTTTCAAAATGTCTATAATCTTTTTATAGAAACAAAAATACAAATCAGCTTTATCTTTATAAACTTCACTGTATTTTTCTAGGAGAAATTTTTTATATTTCTTTTCAAGTTTTTTATGACCAATATATGGCGGATTACCAATTATATAATCAAACTTATATCGCCAGTTCTTTTTAAGGCTATCACAACAAAATAGATTAATCTTTATATCAGATTCCTCTAAGTAATTTACTGCCTTTTTGTTTATTAAGCTGTCTTTTAATATATTTATAGCTTTCTCATCAATATCAGCACCATATATACAATAATTTAATATATGACTGTGTATATTATCAACAGTCCAATAAGCCTCATCATACTTCTCTTTTAATTCATAGATATTTTCCTCGAATAAGTCATATAAAATATCGTATACTTCCAAAAGAAAATTTCCACACCCACAAGAAATATCGAGTATTCGTGGGTATGGATTTTTAATTATATCGTGATTTTTTAAAGTTTTTTTTACAATATAATCGACAATGATTTTAGGAGTATAGTATATTCCACTTGCTTTTTTAGTATCTACATCTAAACTATTCTCATACTCTTTAGACAGTAGAAAATTATCTTGAGATATATCATCCATAGCTGAAAACCTCCAATTATTATCATAGCTGAAAATTTATTATTCTAGTATTTGTCTTATAGATTTTCTTGATAAAAGTTTATAGATTTCTTTTTCTATTTCTAGTAACTCGCGATTTACTTTGCAACCTTTTAAGCAATTACTGCAATTGGATACATATCTCGTACATTTATTTATATATATTTTTCCATCAATTAATTCTACAATAGTTCTTAAACTTATTGTATCCAATGATACATTTAACATGTATTTCTTGCCATCTTCTTTATTAAGAGTAAGTACATTATTTGCACAAAGTTTTCTAAGAAGTTTATACAGTGTTAGTATTGGTATATCTTCACTTTTTAATATTGTTTTAACATCTATTGGATTATCTTCCCCATTGTTAAATATAGCTCTTATAATTCTTATTGAATAATCTACATCTTCTGAAATCATTCTTCCGCCTCCTCAACTGCCATGTATCTATCTAAAAGAGTATCTTCTAGATTTACATAATTTCTGTCAGTAAGAATTCTTTTATAACTAATCTCATCTAAAGGCTTAAAATAGATGTAACCTTGTATTAAATTGCATCCCATTTCGTTTAAAACTTTAACCTGCTCCATATCCTCTACACCTTCACATATAACAGTTAAGTTCAAATCTTGTGAAAGATTAACAATTGCTTTTACCATAAACTTTGTCTTTGTATTTGTAACTATATCCATTATAAGTGACCTATCAATTTTTATAACATCTAGTGGTATCCCCTTAAGATTAATAAAATTCGAGTTACCTACTCCAAAATCATCTAATGATATGTCTATACCTAAAGATTTAATCTCATAAAGCCTCTCACTTATAAATTTTACATCTCTTAGTGCTGTTGTTTCTGTAACTTCTATTTCTATGAGTTCTTTAGGCACATTATATGTATTAAACATTGATTTTAAAAAATCTACTAAATCATTTTTGTATAGTTCCACCCTGGAAAGATTTATTGAAACTGGTAAGACATTTATACCTTCTGAAATCCAATTATCAATAGTAACAAATACTTCTTGAATTAGCCATCTACCAATATTATTTATCAGACCACTTCTTTCAGCTATAGGAATAAACTTATTTGGTCCAACCATACCTAAAGACGGATGTATCCATCTTATTAATGCCTCTGAACCTATAATTTTACCTGTACTCGAATCAACTTTGGGTTGATAATGGATTACAAATTCCTTGTTCTTTATAGCTAAGAATAAATCTTGCTCTATTTTCATAAGTGATTGTATTTCTTCTTCCATTGCAGAATCAAATTCTACATATTCTATATGCTTTAGTCCTTTTGACTTAATCCTTGCCATATCAGCATTGTCCATAGCTTTTTTTATATCAACTTTATCATCATTAAATCTATAAATTCCAATTGATGCCTCAACATTTATATTCATTTTAAAACTATCAATCTGACTTAATGTCACAATTTTATTCCTAATGAGATTTACCAAATAAGGAATCTTTTGTTCTCTGTCTTCAAGCTTTATTATTAATATAAAAACATCGCTTTTTAGTTTTCCATAAATAGCCTCTTCACCAAAATAACTTTTTAGATTGCTTGAAATATTATCTAATACTTCATCCCCTAACTCATAACCATATATATCATTTATAAGTTTAAGTCTACATAAATCAAAACAAGCCATAACACAGTTTTCTTTCTTATTGCTAATAATATAATTTTGAATATGTTTTAAAAAGTTCTCATCCTTAGTAATATTCATAATCTTATCTGAATTATTTACTATTTCTAAATTAATTTTATCCTCATATAGCTTGATTTTAAGATACGAAATAAATATATTTATAGTAAATAATATTAATAAAAGTAAAATTAATACCTTTATATATATCCCAACATGCCTTGTGAGTAAAACTATTCCCAAAATTCCGATTATGATAAAAATTATTTTATTTAAACTGTAAATTTTTGTCATACTATTCTTATTCATATAAATTCCCCTATATTATTTTTAAATTATCTTACAATCAAACTTTTTCTATATTAATTATAAAGCACAATTGATAGTAAATCAATGTAAGTTAACATCACAAATAAATAACTATGTTATATTAAATTTACTTTCTTAAATTTCATAAATATTTACTTTCTTAACAAAAAAAACTATGAGATTAGATATATGTAAAATAGTTTCTAATTTCATAGTTTTTCAATTCAAATAGTATTTTTTGATACAATTCAACAGAATAAATTTAATCCAAAGTATACAGTTTCATATTTAAGTAAATCCATACATAAACATGAACTTAATTTATTTTTTTCCTTTAGAATCTAAGTATGAAAGTATACCTTGAACAATACCCTCTGTAAGTTGGTCTTGATATTTTTCATTTATTATTTTTTGTTCTTCTGATGGTGTCGTTAAAAAACCACACTCTATCAATATAGCAGGCATATCTGATTCTCTAAGTACTTCAAAGTTG
Source organism: Clostridioides sp. GD02377 (assembly GCF_045899875.1). NCBI lineage: Bacteria > Bacillati > Bacillota > Clostridia > Peptostreptococcales > Peptostreptococcaceae > Clostridioides > Clostridioides sp. GD02377. Next base: position 6,277 of record NZ_JBJODA010000024.1, on the reverse strand, counting down.
TTTTCAACTATACCCCTATCCTTTACTTTAACATAGGATGCTATAGTACTTTGCACTGACTGTGCAAGATCTTTTGAGCCATCTGTAGCTTTATTCCTATACCAGGTTTCTATACCTGTTGCTGTATTTCCATTTTTCTCTGCATTTAAATGGATAGAAACAAGCACATCAGCAGAACTATTTTTCGCTAGATTAACTCTATCCATCAGCGATACATATGTATCATCAGTTCTAGATACTACAACTTGAATATCTTTCTGTTTAGCTAATTTATTTGCTAATTTCTTTGAAATTTGTAAATTTAGGTCTTTTTCATATCTGTTACTAGTCTTACTTTGGGTTCCTTTATCATTTCCTCCATGACCTGGGTCTATGAATACAGTATATTTTTTATTTTTATTTTCTTCTTCATTGCCAAGGTCAAATTGCTCTGACTCAACGTTTTGTTGTTGGTTAGTTTTATTGCTTTTATCCATCCCTTTTACTAAAGCCACTACACCTTGAGTAACTTTAAATGCAATAAATAAAAATAACATCGTAAAGCAAACCAACACTACTAATTTTTTCTTATTTAATTTTCTTTTTTTTCTATTCAGATGGCTGGTATTTTTAGATTTGTTTCTTGAATTACTATTATTATTGCTTTTTGACATTTTTTCACCCTTCTTGGTATAAATTTTCACATTTTTTTATAATATTAGTGTTATTTTTTCATAATATTAGTGTTATTTTACCACCAAGAAGGTTTTTTTTCAATAATTTAAAACATTCTACAACCTAAAACATCAAAATTCTCTAATTATCCACCTAAAGTAACATCTTGTGTATCATACCAGCTAAAGGCATCTTTTATATCATCACCTCTAAAATCTGGCCAATAATTATCTATAACATAAAAGTCTGCATAAATCGATTGCACAGGTAAAAAACCGCTTAATCTCCTTCTTCCACCCCATCTGATTATCAAATCTAATCTTGATACATCAAATGACTGTATGTAATCTTGTATGTTATTTTTATTTACATTTTCTACTCCTGATATATTATTCAGGTCCCAATACCAACCATAATTTACCAATAGATTTGCTTTTATCTGACCTTCCCTAGCTTGGATTCTATTAGTATATGGTAATAATTCTTCTGGAAACATTGGAGATTTCGTATTTCCAACAACTAATAAAGCTGCACCCTCATCTATTAATATATTTGCAGCATCAATACATGCTTTTGTAAAAGCTTTTGTCTGCACCGATGGACGTCTTGTATTATCAGTTGTAAATCCATAAAAAGTTACTTCTTCACAACCTAAATCTCTACATAATCTATAAGATTCCAGTCCAGGATTTATTCCACTTTCATATCCTCTATCTTTTGTCATACCATTTTGACTCGCCCATCTTCTATTTCCATCTGGGATAATTCCTACATGTTTTGGTACTCTCATTTCTAATCACCTCTTAATAGGTATTATTATCAAAATATTACATTATTAATCAAAACTGTAACATTAAATACATTTATTTTTATATAATTATGTAGTAAACTAATTTAAGATAGAGTTTAAAAAACTTGGAGGTTTATCATGAAAAAAATTTTAATATTGTTTTTTTCGATAATCTTATCATTTGGAATGGTTAGTTGTTCTTCAAGTGGTGATTACAAAAACGTTTCTACATCGAAAATTGAAAAGTCATTAAAATCTTCTGATTTACTTGTAAAAGAATCAAAAGTCTTTGATGCAAAGGAATTTAACTATTTCAATGATGTGGAAGAGGACATCATTCAAGGTTTTGTAATTAATTCTTCTGAAAAATTATCTCTAGAAGATATTATCGTCATAAAAACTGACGATGTAGATAAAATCTATAAAACTCTAGAAAATTATAAAAAAGACATGATACAAGCACCTTTTGGAGAAGGACATGGAGAAAAAGGCAATTCTGAAATAGCAAATAATACTATAGTTGAGAAAGCAGGCAGATATGTTTATCTAATTTCTGCTGAAAATTCCTCTCAAATAGAAAACAAAATACTGAGTATAATAAAAAAATAAATATCATTATTGATGTTTATTAAATATCAATGTAATTTTTATATAAATAAATTTATTTTATTAAAAATTACATTGATATTTTTTATTTGTTTAATTAGTATAATTTAAACCTCTTTTAGCTTTTTCTTTTTTCCTAAAACTAGACTTATTAATATCAATCCAACCATAATTACAGTCAATACCAAGTATGTCATCCATGCTAATGTATATCCTCCAGACATATCATATAGTTTTCCTGTAACAGCTGAACCTAAGGCTGCTCCCAATAAAACTACTGCATTTACTACACCAACTATTGTTGAATAATCTCTTTTGCCAAATATCTCTGATGTGATAAGAGCAGGTACAATAGTTCCCATACAGTTTCCAATTCCCCAACATATAATAAATACTATTATAGCTGGATACTTACTAGCAAATAATAGAGCCAATACCCCTAGAAATACTTGTAATCCAACAAATATAACACCTTTTTCACATCCAACTTTATCAAATACATATCCTAGAAGTATTTTGCCTAATATAACTACTCCCATGTTTATAGATATAACACTTGCTGCAAAAGTTGGAGAATACCCTATATCAGTCAAATAAGATGCAATATGCATTTGTACTCCCATAGCTATTATTGTAATCAAAATTAATCCTACAACCATAATCCAAAATATTTTAGTTTTTACAGCATCTCCAAGTATGATTCCTTTTACAGAATTGTCTAAAACGTTTTCAGAAGAATTGTTATATCCATATGGCAATAAACCTTTATCACTTGGTTTTTCAGACATAAATATCAAAACTACTGGTATAGTTGTGACTAATATTATTATTCCCAACACTAAATAGGATTGTCTCCAACTGTAGTTTAATATTATATAGTTAGCTATAGGATTAAATATCATACCACCTACTCCACTTCCCATAAAAGTTAAACCTAATGCTAGACCTCTTTTTTCTACAAACCAATTGCTTATTATTATTGATAGAGGAGTTAGAGTTGTCATACCTAACCCCAAGCCTGAAAATATACTCATTAAATAAAAAACATATATACTGCTTGCATATGAATATCCTATATAACCAATTCCTGCTAACACACACCCTACAAGCATTATATTTTTTAGTTTAAATTTCTTTGCTAATTTCCCCATAAAGAGCGCTATTACCATGGTAGACAAAGCAATTACTGTATAATAAAGAGAAAACTCAGACCTAGAAAAACCTAGGTCTTCTGTTACAGGTTTTATAAATAAACTTGCACAATTATTTACTATTCCATAAACAGATATCATTAGTATTAAGCCAGCAAATACAACTAACCATCCTCTAAAAAACCCTTTTTGTGAATTAGATATATTATTTGATTCCATTTTTTACCCCCCAATTTTAGTGATTTTAAGATTAATTTATTATTTAAGGTATAATTCTATTTTTAAAATAAAGATTATACCAATGGTTTATATTCAAATCCATCCAAAGATTTTGTAAACTCTTCTTTTGATTTTTCAAGCTTTTCTCTGTCCATCAAGATATCATATGCAGAACAAGCAAGCACTTTCGCTGCACTTAACATTGCTTCAAAGCCTACATTAGAACCAGATGATGAACAAGCTTGCCAAGTATGTGCTGCTGTACCAATAGGCCATGCCGCCATAGCAAATTGTGCAGTTGGTACTATATAGCTTATATCTCCTACATCAGTTGAACCAGATACATTTTTGTATTTATAATCTTCAAAGTCAGCAATATCATCATGTAGATATTTTTCTACTATATTAAGATTTCCTTGAAATGAAGTTGCTACATTTCGTCTTTCTTCTTTTGTAATTGTATTTGCTAATTTGTGAGCAAAATCTAAATCTTCAGCTTTAAAGTTTGGTGCTCCTACCAATCTCATATTCTCAGATACAACATCTGTCAAACTTTGATTAGGTAAATAATCATACATTGCATCTATAACTTCATATTCCATTTCTGTTTCTGTCATCAGCGCTGCACCTTTAGCAACTTTTACCAATCTATCAAGAGTACTCTTTACATCTGATGCTTTTTTACCTCTTAAGAAATACCATGACTCTGCATAACCAGGAACTATATTTGGTCTTTCTCCTCCATTAGTTATTACATAGTGCATACGTATAGAGTCCAGTATGTGTTCTCTTAGATAATTAGCACCTACATTCATAAGTTCAACTGCATCAAGTGCACTTCTACCAGTATGTGGAGATTGTGCTGCATGAGAAGTAATTCCTTTAAATCTAAATTTCATAGAAAAATTTGATAAACTAGTTGGTCTCCAAGGGCTATTTACATCAAAAGGATGCCAGCTAAAAGCGCAATCTATATCTCTAAAACATCCTTTTTTATACATATTACATTTTCCTACTCCACCTTCTTCAGCTGGACATCCAAAATATTTTATAGTTCCTTTGATATTATCCCTCTCCATAACTTCTTTTAATGCTACTACTGCTCCTACTCCTCCTACTCCCAACAGATTATGACCACATCCATGACCTGGGGCAGATTCAGTTATAGCTTCTTTAATTAAAGATACTTTCTGAGATAATCCTGGTAAAGCATCATATTCTCCCAATATGCCTATGACAGGTCTACCTTCTCCAAACTCTGCTACAAAGGCAGTTTCTATTCCTTGCACAGTATTTACTCTAAATCCACTTTCTTCTAAGTACTTCTTTTGTACACCGCTTGCAAAATATTCTTCATATGAAGTCTCAGGATTTTCCCAGATTCCTTTTGCCATTTCTACTAAATCTTTTTTATGTTTATCAACACAACTAATTAAATCATTTTTCATATTTAAAACCCTCCTAGGAATAATTATTTTTTACTTGTGACTTACTATATAAGCAATGATTGTGCCAAGTAAGTAGATTTTAATCTCAGTAAGTCTTGTAAGACTTGCAAACACTCTTTTTTAAAATTTTAATTATCCTGATTAAATAAGTAATATTGTAAACAAAAAAAATAAATGGGATATCATTAAATCGATATCCCATTTATTTTCTATTTATAAGTTTTTAGTAACCCATTTCTCCCCTTTTTCTTCAAGATAGCTCCCATTTCTCCCAATACTCTTTCCGATATATCCCTCTGACTCTAAAAAGTTCATAATTACTCTAACACTATGTTCACTTGAATTTACATTGTTTGATTGTAATTTCTTTACTATCATTCTTCTTCCACAATTTTCTTTATATAATATCCTCATAATCTCACATGCTATAAGATTATCTCGATGGCCTAAGTTCTCAAAATATACATTATAAGATTTTTCTATATTATCATTAACTTCAGAATCTGTATCATTAAGCATGTTATTTTCATATGCTCTGTTTTGATTATTGTCATATGTATTTAAAGTAAATTCTTTATCTTCAATATACTTATTTTGGTAAGAATCTTTATATATCATAGGCAAATCATCTATTGTAAGTAATTCACCACCAAAGTTCCCAACATATTCAATACAATTTTTTAATTCTCGTACATTTCCATCCCAGTTGTATTTGTACAGAAACTTTCCTAATTCGTCATCGATTTTTTTATAAGGATATCCCATATTTGCTAAAAAATAATTACATAGCACAGGTATATCTTCCTTTCTCTCTTCAAGTGGAGGTATACTGAGTATACAAGTACTAAGTCTGTAAAATAAATCTTTTCTAAAATTACTGGAATTTCTAAGTTCATCTATGGTCTTATTAGTAGCAGCAATTACTCTTATATCCAATCTAATTTTTTCATATCCACCAATTTTAACTATTTCCTTTTCTTGCAGTACTCTTAAAAGCTTTACTTGAAATAATTGACTTGTATCTCCTATTTCATCTAAAAATATAGTTCCACCATTAGCTATTTCAAATAAACCTTTTTTACCCTGAGACCTAGCCCCTGTAAAACTTCCACTTTCATACCCAAACAATTCACTTTCAAGTAGTTCATCTGGTATTGCTGCACAATTTATAGATATAAATGGTCGATTCCTTTTATCTGAATAATTATGAATAGAGTGAGCATATAACTCTTTTCCTGTTCCTGTCTGACCTAATATCAGTACTGTTGAATCTATTTTAGCGTATTTTTTAGCATATTCTATAACTTCTTTATTCTTCTTAGAGTTTCCCACTATATCCTGAACCTCCCATGACTAAAGTCACAGGGTTCCTGTTTCATAGAATTTCGCATACTAAAATATGTCTTACT
>NZ_JBJODA010000023.1:0-56964 GCF_045899875.1 Clostridioides sp. GD02377 | reverse complement strand
CATAAATGCGAGTATAAATATACTAAAAGAAGGATTAAGACTAATAACAGTTTAAAATAAATAACTTATGTAAGAACCGTAGGAACTATGGGGATAGCCTGTGGAGAATTAGTAAGACATATTTTAGTATGCAAAATTCTATGAAGCAGGAACCCTGTGACTTTAGTCATGGGAGGTTCAGATATTGTACTTACTAGCAAATAATAAGGGAAGAGTATATAGTACAGAAGAAATATTTGAAAAGGTATGGAAAGAGAAATATTATCAATCTAATAATACTGTAATGGTCCATATGAGTAGAATAAGAGATAAAATTGAAAAATATACAGATGGAGAAAAAATAATTCATACTGTATGGGGAGTAGGATATAAAATTGAAAAATAAAAGCTTATTAAATCATATGTTTCGTCCTATAATAGATTTTGCAATAAGTTGCATTATTACTTTAATAATTATGTTAACAAGCATTTATATAATAAAATTGTTATATGTTAATACTCATTTATCTACAATTAATTATCTTGTATATAATTTAAGAGATTTAAGAGCATCTATGGGAGAGGGATTGTTTTATCCATCTTTATTTCTAATTTCATCGTTAGCAATTTACTCTTTAATATCATACAAGAGAAATAAGCAAGTTGTAGATTTTATAAAAAAAGCTAGTAAAAAGAATCAGAAGTTAGAAGTTATTTTAGATGCTGTAAATTCAATGGATGAAAGTGATTTGCAAAAGAATATAGATATCGAGTATGATTTAGAAGAATTAAAGGATAAAGAAGTTGATGATATTGATGAACTAGCACATAAAATTAATAGTATTATTCATCAACTTAGAAACATAACTGTTGAAGAGAGACAAGCTCAGCAAACCAAAACAGATTTAATAACAAATGTGTCACATGATTTAAGAACACCTTTGACATCAATAATGGGTTATTTAGGATTGATAGAAGAAGGTAAGTATAAAGATGAAGTACAGATGATGTATTATGTTAATATTGCATATGAAAAATCGAAAAATTTAAATGTACTCATAAATGATTTGTTTGAACTTACTAAAATGCAAAACAATACAATGAGATTAAATAAGATAGAAATAAATTTAGTAGAGTTATTAAGTCAGATAGTATCTCAATTTGAAATTTATTTTAAGCAGGAATTTATGGTTAGTAGAGTTAATTTTAATGAAGAAAAATTAATTGTAAAAGCTGACCCAAATAAATTAGTAAGAGTATTTGAGAATCTTATGACTAATGCTATGAAGTATGGAAAAGATGGGCTCTATGTAGATATAGTCACAGAGAAAAAAGAAGATATGGCGATTGTAAAGGTCATAAATTATGGAGAACCAATTCCAGTATTAGATTTACCAAATATATTTGACAGATTTTATAGAGTTGAAAAGTCAAGAAATAGAAATGCTGGAGGGTCTGGGTTGGGTCTTGCAATCACAAAGAACATTGTAAACTTACATGGTGGAGAAATCACTGTTTCAAGCAATAAACATCAAACTGTATTTGAGGTACAACTGCCAATAATACAATCAGTTGAGTTATAAAATAAAAGTATAATTAGATGTATAAATAATATAGCGATAAAGTGTTTACAAAAATAAAAAAGTAATATATAATTTAAGTCAGTTTAATAAGATACTTATCAAGAGTTAGGGGAGAGAGTTAGCTCAGTGATCCTATACCAACCTTTTATTAGGTGGTCCTGCTAACAACGATGAGACGATTTGAAATAATATACTCTTCTTATCAATAATGGATAGGGGGAGTTTTTTTTAGAATTAATGTAATGAATTTAAAAGATAATGGAGGATTAAATAATGGAAAAAGTGGAAAGTTTTAAGTTAGACCATACAAAAGTAAAAGCTCCTTTTGTAAGAAAATGTAGCGTACTTGATGGAGTAAAGGGAGATAAGGTAAGTAAATTTGACCTAAGATTTTTACAACCAAATGTAGAGAGTTTTGGAACTGCTGCTATGCATGGTTTAGAGCATCTGTTAGCAACTTATTTAAGAGATACATTAGAGGGAGTAATAGACTTATCTCCAATGGGATGTAGAACAGGATTTTATTTAATACTATGGGGAGATGTAGATGCCAATACAGTTAAGGTTGGTTTAGAAGAAGCATTAAAAAAAGTGGTTGAATCAGATGAAATGCCAGCAGCTACAGCAATAGAATGTGGGAACTACAGAGATTTATCTTTATTTGGAGCAAAAGAATACGCAAAAGATGTTTTGGACAAAGGATTTTCTTTAAACATATATGGAGAATAATTTAATTGAAAAAGGAAATATAAACATAAATCAAAGTGAAGTTTTAAGATACTTACAATACAGAGGTCAAGAGATAGATAAAGACCTTAAAGATACTATTGATGAATGTGTAGATATAACTAAAAATAAAATAAATCCTAGATATTTATCTAGGATTTATCCTATTAAAATAAATAAAGATAATGTTGTAGAGTTAGAGGGGACAAATTTAACATTAGAAAGTAAAGATATATATGAACTTTTAAAAGAATGTAATGAATGTGTAATTATGGCAGCTACATTAGGATTAGAGATAGAAAAAGAAATAAAAAGACATTCTTATTCAGATTTAACAAAAGGACTAATAATAGATTCATGTGGAACAACAGCAATAGAAGAAGTATGTGACATCATTCAAGATAATGTAGAAAAGGTTTTTTTAGAACAAAATAAATTTATAACTATGCGATATAGTCCAGGATATGGAGATTTACCAATAGAAAAAAATATAGATATATTAAATGTGTTAAATGCTCAAAAACAAATAGGTTTAACAATTACTTCCAATGGGATTATGATACCTAGAAAGTCAGTAGTGGCTATCATAGGTATTTCTAATATAAAAATAGATGAATCTAAAAAAGAAAAATCGTGTGAAAATTGTAAAAACTATAGAAACTGTACATATAGAAAAGGAGAGAATTCTTGTGGAAATAAGACAATATCTTAAGAATAATATACTAATATTTGATGGTGCAATGGGAACAATGCTTCAACAAAAAGGTTTAAAGTTAGGTGAAAACCCAGAAGTGTTTGGTATTCAAAATCCAGACAAACTTATAGAAATACATACCTCATATTTAGAGGCAGGTTCAAACGTAATTCTTACAAATACTTTTGGATGTAATGAGCTAAAATTAGATAGTAACTATACAGTAGAAGAAGTGATTGATAATGCTGTTTTAGTGGCTAGGAAAGCTATAGAAAATGTAGATAAAACTAAACCTAGATATGTAGCATTAGATATTGGGCCTATAGGAGAGATGTTAGAGCCTATGGGGACTTTAAGTTTTGATAGAGCATATGAAATATTTAAAAGACAAGTATTACAGGGCGCAAAATCTGGTGTTGATGTGATAGTAATAGAGACTATGATGGATTTATATGAAGCTAAAGCAGCTGTATTAGCTGCAAAGGAAAATTCTGACTTACCTGTTTTCTGTACTATGACATTTGATGAAGGAGGAAGAAGTTTTACTGGATGTATGCCAGAGAGTATGGTGGCTACTATAGAAGGATTGGGTGTTGATGCAATAGGAGTAAACTGTTCATTAGGACCGAAACAACTTTTACCAATAGTAAAAAAAATAGTATCAAGAGCTACAATACCTGTGATGGTTCAAGCAAATGCTGGTTTACCAAATATAGTTGATGGAGAGGCTATATATGATGTTGATGCAAAAGAGTTTTTTGAAGGTGTTAAGAAATTCGTTGAGGTTGGTGCTACTATAATAGGTGGATGCTGTGGTACAAATCCAAGCTTTATAAAAGAAATATCTGATAATATAAATTCTGTTGTAAAGGGAAATATAGAGAAAATTGACAAATGTGTAGTTTGTTCACCATCAAAATTTGTAGAAGTAGAATCACCTATAGTTGTTGGAGAAAGATTGAATCCTACAGGAAGAAAATCTCTTCAAGAAGCATTGAAAAATGAAAATTTAGATTATGCAATAAACTTAGGACTAGAACAAGTAAATGCTGGGGCACAAATATTAGGAGTAAATGTTGGTTTACCAGAGGTAGATGAGAAAAAATTAATGCCAAAATTAATAAGAGAAATACAGGCAGTAGTAGATACACCTTTACAAGTCGATTCTTCCAATGTAGAGGCATTAGAACAAGGGCTTAGATATTATAATGGTAGAACAATAGTAAACTCTGTAAATGGCAAAGAGGAGTCTTTAGAAAGTATATTACCAATAGTCAAAAAGTATGGTTCATGTGTAGTTGGACTTACTCTTGATGAAAAAGGTATACCTAAAAAAGCTGAAGAAAGATTTGAAATAGCAAAAAGAATAGTAGATAGAGCAGTTTCTTATGGAATAAAGCCAAAAGATATATTTATAGATTGTTTATCATTAACTGTGTCAGCACAACAAGAGGAAGCAATAGAGACGATAAAGGCTATAACAATGGTAAAGACATTGGGAGTAAAAACTATTTTAGGTGTTTCAAATATTTCATTCGGACTTCCAAATAGAAAAGCACTTAATGCTTCTTTTCTAACATTAGCTTTAGGAGCAGGTCTTGATTTAGCAATTATAAATCCAAATGAATATAGTATGATGGAGGCTATTAACTCTTTTAGAATCTTAAATAATACAGATAAAGGATGTATCAAATATATAAATCAATATAGCAATATAAATAATTCAAAAAAATCAGACTCTTCTACGAAAACTGACAAAGATTTGTCTCTAGATGTTTTAGTTGAAAGAGGATTAAAAGATGAAGCAAAAAGTGTAACACTGAATCTTTTGAAGGAAAAGGATGAAAATTATATATTAGATGAGATTTTAATTCCTGCCCTTGATAAAGTAGGAAAGAGATATGATAGTGGAGATATATTCTTACCACAATTGATTCAATCAGCAGAGACAGTTAAAGCTTCATTAAATACAATAAAGGAAACTTTATTAAGTAAAAGTAGTGATAATGTATCTAAAGGAAAAATAATAGTTGCCACAGTAAAAGGCGATATCCATGATATTGGAAAAAATATAGTAAAAATAATGCTAGAAAATTATGGATATGAAGTTATAGATTTAGGGAAAGATGTTCCAATTGAAGAAGTAGTAGAAGTAGCCAAAAAAAGAAATATAAAATTAGTAGGATTAAGTGCACTTATGACTACAACTGTTCAAAGCATGAAAGATACGATTCAAGCATTAAGAGATAATGATATAAATGCGAAAGTATTTGTAGGAGGTGCAGTTTTGACAGAAGAATATGCAGAAGAAATGGGTGCTGACTATTATTCAAAGGATGCAAAATCTGCTGTTGAAATAGCAAAGTTAAATTTTTAGCATGTAAATTAAAATAAAGGTTTTACTAAATAGGATATTTTATATATAATATAGATATAAGTTTTAGATACTTATGTTTGAAACAATAGGAATTAATCTATAAAAATGAGATTAATTAATATAAAAAAATATTTATCATCAACATTAAAAAGGGCTGGGAAGTCTGGTATAACTTCCATCAGCCCTTTTTAGTTAAAGCATAGATTAAAAAGCCCAGTTGCCATTTTTAAAAATTTGTATTTGCTTTCCATCATAAGTTTCTCCTATAATATCCATATCATCAGACCCAATCATAAAGTCTACATGTGTTAAGCTATCATTTACACCATATTCATCCAATTCTTCATCTTTTAAATTGTTTCCACCATCTAGACAAGTTCTGTAAGCAGAACCAATTGCAAAATGGCAAGAAGCATTCTCATCATATAGAGTATTATAAAAAATTATATCTGTATTGGATATTGGTGAGTTGTATGGAACAAGAGCAACTTCTCCTAAATATTGAGAACCTTCATCTGTTTCAATAAGTTTCTTTAAAGTTTCAAGTCCTTTTTCAGCAGAAAAATCTATTATTTTTCCATCTTTAAAAGTTAAGAAGAAATTATCAATTATATTTCCACCATAAACAAGAGGTTTAGTACTATAAACAGTTCCATTCACTTTAAACTTATGTGGCATTCCAAAAATTTCTTCTGTTGGGATGTTAGGATTAAAGCTTATTCCATTAGGGTCTTTAGATGCTCCACTTAACCAAATATGACCTTTTGGCAAATCTAAAGTCAAATCAGTTTTTGAAGATTTATATTTTAAAGTTTTAAAATTATTTTTATTTAAGAAATCCATTTTAGACTTAAGATTTTTATTATGTTCCTCCCATGCTTTTATAGGGTCCTGACCATCTACTCTTGAACACTTAAATATAGCATCCCATAATTCTTCTATTGCTTTTTCTTCTGATAAATTTGGAAATACTTTTTTTGCCCATGCTTTTGTTGGCACAGAAACTATGCTCCATTTACACTTATCAGTTAGAGTATAAGAACGCCATTCTTTTAAAGCCTTACCAGATGCTTTTTGAAAATTTGCCACCCTTTCAGGGTCAACGTCTTTTAGTAAGTCAGGATTTTGAGCATATACTGATAAAAATGCCCCACCTTCTTTTGCTATATCTACATATTGTTCTGCTGTCCATTTTGGGAACTCATGAAATGCTTCATCTGGAGCATATAAATACTTAATAAGAGCACTTTCTTCATCAGACCATTCTATATATACATTTTTAGCACCACATTTATATGCTTCTTTAAGTGCATTTCTTGCAAAATCAGCACATTCTATTGGTGATTTTATAAGTAAAGTTTGACCTGGCTGTATGTTAATCCCGACCTTGATTGCCAATTCAGCATATTTCTCTAAATTTCTATTTAAATCCATGTTTATCCTCCTATATTTTTAATATTGAATAACCTATAAAGTATTATAACATTACTTAGATTTTGGGTCATATTTAAAATATTTATACTCTATAAACTAAGAAATAAAAAATATCTATTTTAATTAAAACAGATTGTTTAGAAGCACAAACTTAATTGGAAGAATATTTTTTGTTGATATTAGTATTAAAGTAGAAATAAAAATACTTTTTTAGTGAAAAGCTATACAAGAATACTGAAAAAAACTTATAATATAATAATGAGATAAATATAAATAATGAAATAAAAAATTTTCTGGCAAAGCTTATATATGTTTAAATATAGTAGTTTATATATTATGAACAGAAGATTTCAGTTAGGAGGGCATAAATGGAGCTTTATGAAGCCATTTTTTATAGAAAATCTGTAAGAAATTTTTCCAGTAATAAGATAAAAAAGCCATTAATGGAAGAAATAAAGAGAAGTTGTAAAAATTTAGAATATTTAAATGAAGATTTAAATATTAAAGCGCATGTTGTTGATAGAGGTCATATAATACATTTCTTAATGGGTAAGGAATGTAAAGTAAAAGCACCTCATTATATAGTAATCACATCAAATAAAGGTGAAGATTATTTACAAAATATAGGTTTTGCTACAGAAGGTGTAGTTTTACGTCTTACAACATTGGGTGTAGCTACATGTTGGCTGGAGGGAAACTTAAAGAGAGAAGATATTTTAGAATTTGTAGATATAGGAAATAAAAACTCTGAAGAAGATGAAGAAGACGATTTAGATTATTTAGCTGGAATAAAAACAGAAGAAGATAAGGAAGAAGAAATAGAGTATCCTTATATAATAATAGCTTTTGGATATCCAGCGAGAAATGAGGATTTATTTAGAACAAGATATGCTAGACCTGATAGAAAACCAGTAAAAGATATGATAAATAAAATAAACAGAAATAAAAAGTGGAAAGAAGTATTAGAATTTACAAGAAGAGCTCCATCTATAAAGAATTCTCAACCGTGGTATTTCCATAAGGATGAACGAGGTCTTCATTTATTTGAAAAAAAACCTAAGAAACATTGTGAAGATATGAATAAAGTTAGCTTAGGCGTAGGATTAAGACATTTTGACATAGCATGTATAAAAAATAAAATAGATGTTTCATATGAAAAACTTCCAATAAGAAATAAAATAGGAAAATCATATTTTATAACTGTAGTTGAGCATGTGAAACCAGAAGAAGAGATACCAGAAGAAAGTGTAAGTCCAGAGAAAGAAGAATCACAAGAAGAATAAAATTTTGGAAGGGGATATTGGATATGTACAAGTGTGGAAAGTGTAATCTTAGGGGTTGTTCTGATGGAAATATGGATAAGCTAATGAAGATATGTCCTACTAGAGAAGTTGAACTACAACAAAAAGCAAAACAACTTTATGAGGAAGAGGAAAATAGAAAAATAGCTTATAATGCTGGATTAGTTGAGTCAGAAGGGTATTGTCAATATACTAGACTAAAAGAGATAATAGAGTTTGCTAAGAAATGTGATTATAAAAAAATAGGTATAGCATTTTGTATTGGATTAAAAAGAGAAATGCAAACAGTACAAAAAATATTTGAACACCATGGATTTGAAGTATTTTCGGTTATATGTAAAAATGGAGCAATATATAAGAGCACCGTTGGCTTAGAAGCATCTCAAACAATATCAAAGTGTGCAGATGAAATAATGTGTAATCCAATAGGACAGGCTTTGTTTTTAAATGAAGCTAAAGTTGACCTTAATGTAATTCTTGGATTATGTGTTGGACATGATACATTAGCCATGAAATATATGGAAGCTCCTATAACAACTCTAATTGTCAAAGATAGAGTAACTGGGCATAATCCAGCTGCTGCGATATATAACGCAGAGTCATATTTTGAAAAAAAATTGTTTGATAAAGATGAAGAATAATTCAAAGACTTATTGACATAAAAAGCAATTAGTGGTTTAATTATAAAAAAAGATAAAACTTTAAATTATCTTAGAGATACATAAAGTTATATTAATAAAGAAAAATATTACAGCTAAATTCCTTAAATTAGTCCAGAGAGACTAAAGGGTTATAGATAGTGTTAATATATAACCTCTAGTAAATCTTCTAGAGGTTTTTGATGAGTATAAAATAAAAATTTAAATATAATAAAGTCTTTTAAACTAGTCCAGAGAGACTGGGAAAGATATCTCATAGCTAAGAATTGAGTTATGTATAGATAAAATCCTTGTGCCTCTTTTGGTGTGAGGATTTTTTTATGAAGATTTAGGCTTTATTAAAAAGGAGATGTAAAAATGATAAATGGTAAAGAAAAATTAATAGTTGCAATTGATACTGACGAATTTGATAAAGCTAAAGAATTAATAGACAAATTAGAGGATAGTGTAGATATATTTAAAGTAGGATTAGAACAATATGTTGCTACAAAAGGAAAAACAATAGATTATCTTAAAGAAAAAGGGAAAAAAATATTTTTAGACCTTAAATTCCATGATATTCCAAATACTATGAAAAGTGCAGTAAGAGCTGCAGTGAGAGATAATGTTTGGTTAATGACAATACATGTATCAGATATGGAAGGAATGAGACAGTGTGCACTAGTTGCTAAAGAAGAAGCAGAAAGATTAAATATAGAAAAGCCTTTAGTAGTTGGAGTAACAGTTCTAACTTCATTAAGCAATCAAGACTTACAAGATATAGGATGCAATATGACAACAGAAGAGTTAGCTATAAAGAGAGCTAAACTGGCAAAAGAATCAGGAATAGATGGGGTTGTTTGTTCAGCACAAGAAGTAGATAAGATAGTAGAAGCATGTGGAACTGATTTTATAACAGTTTGTCCAGGCATAAGACCTAAATCAGCAGAGGTTGGAGACCAAAAAAGAGTTGTAACTCCATCAGATGCAATAAAAAGAGGAGCTCATTATTTAGTTGTTGGAAGACCTATAACAAAAGCAGAAAATCCAAGAGAATCAGCGATTAATATTGTAAAAGAAATAGAAAATGCTTAGATAAAATATTTGGGAGGTAGCTTATATGAAGGGGAAATTAATTTTAGAAGATGGAACAGTATTTGAAGGAAAAGCATTTGGATATCTAAAAGAAACTGTTGGAGAAGTTGTATTTAACACTTCAATGGCTGGATATGGAGAACTATTAACAGATGCAACTTATTATGGACAAATAGTTACTATGACTTATCCACTTATAGGTAACTATGGGATAAATCTAGAAGATGTAGAATCAAATAAAGTACAAGTAAAAGGATTTATTGTAAGAGAAAAAAGTGATAACCCAAATAATTTTAGATGTGAGATGGATATAGACACATACCTAAAGCAAAATAAGGTAATAGGGCTTGAAGGGATAGATACAAGAGCATTAACTAAAATTATTAGAAATAATGGAACAAAGAGAGGTATCATAACTTTAGAAAATGCATCATTACAAGATGTTGAATCTAAGTTAGCAGAGCATTGTAACAAGGATTCAGTAAAAAATGTTACAAGAAAAGAAATTGAAAATATTAAAGGGACTGGTGCAAAAGTTGTAGTTATAGATTTTGGTGTTAAAAATAGTATACTAGAGTCTCTTAAAGCTTGTAACTGTGATATAACTATAGTACCAGCGATGACTACATCAGAAGAAATTTTAAATATAAATCCTGACTTAATATTATTATCTAATGGACCAGGGAATCCAGAAGATGTAAATGATATAGTTGAAAATATAAAAAATTTAGTAGGTAAAAAGCCACTGACAGGAATCGGTTTAGGACATCAAATTTTAGCCTTGGCATTAGGAGGAAAAACTTCAAAGCTTACATTTGGACATAGAGGAGGAAATCATCCAGTTAAATGTTTAGAAACTGGAAAAGTGTTTATAACTTCTCAAAATCATGGATATAATGTTTCAGAAATGCCAGAAAATACAGAGATAACTCATATAAATTTAAATGACAATACTATAGAAGGAATGAAACATAAAGAATTACCAATATATAGTGTTCAGTACATTCCAGAATACACAACAACAGAAGATTTAGATTGTATATTTAACAAATTCTTAGCATTAATATAGATTTAGTATTATTTACAGATAGTAAAAACCATTTAGATAAGGAGAAAAATTTATGCCTAAATTAGATAGTATAAAGAAAACTTTAGTATTAGGGTCAGGACCAATAATAATAGGTCAAGCAGCGGAATTTGACTATTCAGGGACACAAGCTTGCCAATCTTTAAAAGAAGAGGGAATTGAAGTTGTATTAATAAACAGTAATCCAGCTACGATAATGACTGATAAAGAAGTGGCAGATAAAATATATATAGAACCATTAACAATAGAATTTATAGAAAAAATAATAGAAAAAGAAAGACCAGATAGTTTACTTGCAGGTATGGGTGGGCAAACAGGGCTAAACTTAGCAGTTGAGCTTTATGAAAAAGGAATACTAGATAAATATGGAGTAAAGATAATAGGAACTTCAGTAGAATCTATCAAAAAAGGTGAAGATAGAGATATATTTAGAGATGTAATGAAAGAAATAAATCAGCCAGTAATAGTTAGTGATATAGTTACAGATTTACAAGCAGGTCTTGACTATGCACTTACAATAGGTTATCCAGTAGTTGTAAGACCAGCGTATACATTAGGTGGAACTGGTGGAGGTATAGCCGATAATGAAGAAGAATTAAGAGAAATACTTTCACATGGATTACAATTAAGTCCAGTAGGTCAAGTTCTTCTTGAAAAGAGTATAAAAGGTTGGAAAGAAATAGAATATGAAGTAATAAGAGATTCAAAAGGTAACTGTATTGTTGTATGTAATATGGAGAATATAGACCCAGTTGGAGTTCATACAGGAGATAGTATAGTTGTTGCCCCAACTCAAACTCTAAGCAATAAAGAATGTGCGATGCTTAAAAAAGCATCTTTAGATATATTAAATGCAGTAGAAGTTCAAGGTGGATGTAATGTTCAATTTGCACTTAATCCACATAGTTTTGAATATGCAGTTATAGAGATAAATCCAAGAGTTAGTAGATCATCAGCTTTAGCATCAAAAGCTACAGGATATCCAATAGCTAAAGTTTCATCAAAAATAGCTCTAGGATACACTTTAGATGAGATAGAAAATGCAGTAACTAAAAAAACTTATGCTTGTTTTGAACCAACTATAGATTATGTAGTAGCAAAAATACCAAAATGGCCATTTGACAAATTTAAAAAAGCAAATAGAAAATTAGGAACTAAGATGATGGCAACTGGTGAAATAATGAGTATAGGAAGTAACTTTGAAGCAGCTATTCTTAAAGGAATAAGATCACTTGAGACAGGAAAATATTCATTGGTTCACACACCATCTGAAGAAAGAAGTATTGAGGAACTAAAGAAAAGAGTTGTAGTACCTGATGATGAGAGACTATTTGACTTAGCTGAGATGATAAGAAGAGGCTATAAAGTAGAAATGATAGAGCAAATTACAGGTATAGACAAATGGTTTATAAATAAATTTAAATGGATAGTAGAGCAAGAAGAAAAATTAAAAGTTATGAAAATTGAAGATTTAACTAAAGATTATCTTCTTGAATTAAAGAAAAAAGGATTTTCTGATAAAGGTATATCTGACTTAATGAAAATAAGTCCAGAAAAATTATATGAATTGAGAAGTCTATATAATATAAAACCAGCATATAAGATGGTTGATACTTGTGCAGGTGAGATAGATGCTATATCTCCTTACTATTATTCAACTTATGAACAATATGATGAGGTAGTTGTTAGTGATAAGAAAAAGGTAATAGTGTTGGGTTCTGGGCCAATAAGAATAGGCCAAGGTATAGAGTTTGACTATTGTTCAGTTCATTGTGTAAAATCTTTAAGAAAAATGGACATAGAAACTATAATTATAAACAATAATCCTGAGACAGTAAGTACAGATTTTGATACATCAGACAAGTTGTATTTTGAACCATTAACAGAAGAAGAAGTTCTAAGTATAATCGAAAAGGAAAAGCCAGAAGGTGTAATATTACAGTTTGGTGGGCAAACAGCTATAAAATTAGCTAAGTTCTTACACGAAAAAAATATACCTATATTAGGTACTGATTTTGATGATATAGATGCAGCAGAAGATAGAGAGAAGTTTGATGACTTATTAGAAAAACTAGATATAAATAGACCAAAAGGAAAAGGCGTATGGTCACTTAGTGAAGGTATTGAAATTGCTAATGAATTGGGTTATCCAGTATTAGTTAGACCATCTTATGTACTTGGTGGTCAAGGCATGGAAATAACTTATAATGAAGAAAAATTATCTCAATACTTACAGGATGCATTTGATAGAGACCACAAAAACCCAGTACTTATAGATAAATATCTAACTGGTAGAGAAATAGAAGTAGATGCGATATGTGATAGAGAAGATATATTAATACCTGGTATAATGGAGCATTTAGAAAGAGCTGGAGTTCACTCTGGAGACAGTACAACAATGTATCCAAGTCAAAATATATCTGATGAAATAAAAGAAAAGATAGTAGAATACACTAAAAAAATAGCTTTAGAACTTAATGTAATTGGTATGGTTAATATACAATTTATAGAATTCCAAAATGAATTATATATAATTGAGGTTAATCCTAGAGCTAGTAGAACAGTTCCATATATAAGTAAAGTTAGTGGAGTACCAATAGTTGACTTAGCAACTAAGTGTATGTTAGGAGCAAAATTAAAAGATTTAGGATATGGTACAGGAGTTTACAAAGAGCCAAAATTAGTATCAGTAAAAGTGCCAGTATTCTCAATGTCTAAATTATCTAAAGTTGAAGTAAGTCTAGGACCTGAGATGAAGTCTACAGGAGAGGTTCTAGGTGTAGGAGAAAACTTAGAAGAAGCTTTATACAAAGGATTTTTAGCAGCAGGTAGACATATGTCTGATGAAAGAGGAGTAGTACTTGCTACTGTTAATAATCTTGATAAAGATGAGTTTATAGAGATAGCAAAAGATATGAAAGAGTTAGGATACACTTTTGTCGCTACAGAAGGAACAGCTAAGAGTCTAAGAGAAAATGGAATAGAGGCTGATACAGTAAATAGAGTAGAAGAATCTAGACCAAATATATTAGATGCTATAAGAAATAAACAAGTTGATATAGTAATAAATACACCAACTAAAGGAAATGATTCTACAAGAGATGGATTTAAGATAAGAAGAACAGCGATTGAGTTCTCTACTGAGATAATGACATCTTTAGATACATTAAAAGCTTTAGTAGAAGTTAAGAAGAAACATCTAAACAAAGATAAGTTAAAAGTTTACAATATAGCTGAATAGACATTAATTTGATTTTATAGTTTAAGAATTTAATTATTAAATTAAAAATAAGAAGTTATTTTTTCTATGAGTTTTTACTTTTGAGATAACTTCTTTTTTTTAAGAAATTTGTAGTATAATAGAAAAAGATAAAAAATAAGTGTAAATAAGTATAAAACTAGAATGTAAAAGTGAAAAATATATATAGATATTTAAAAGCTTATATTTAGTTAATGTTCTTTAGTTTACCTAAAGAGAATTATAGGAGGTACTGTAATATGAAAGCAAGGTTAATATTAGAAGATGGCACAATTTTTATAGGAAAGGCATTTGGATATTTAGAAGAAAGTGTAGGAGAAGTAGTATTTAACACTTCTATGATAGGATATGGTGAAGTTCTAACAGACCCTTCTTACTATGGTCAAATAGTTACTATGACTTATCCTCTTGTAGGGAATTATGGTATAAATTTATCATCAGCAGAATCTGAAAAAGTACAAGTAAAGGGATTTATAGTAAGAGAGAAAAGTGATTCTCCAAGTAATTTTAGATGTGAAATTGATATAGACCAATATCTAAAGCAAAATAAAGTTATTGGGCTTGAGGGAATAGATACAAGAGCTTTGACTAAGATACTTAGAAATAATGGAACAATGAAAGGGATAATTACATTAGAAGACAGTAAGTTAGAAGATGTTAAACATAAATTGGATAAGTTTTCGAATACAGAAGCAGTTAGAACAGTTACAAGAAAAGAAGTAGAGCATATAAAAGGAAATGGCCCAAAAGTGGCTGTTATGGATTTTGGAGTTAAGAGAAACATATTAAGATCATTTGCAGCTCGTGGATGTGATATAACAATATTTCCAGCCACAACATCTCCAGAAGATGTATTAAGTATAAATCCTGACTTAATATTCTTGTCAAATGGACCTGGAGATCCAGAAGACCTAGAAGATGTTATAGCAAATATAAAAGCTCTTATCGGTAAAAAACCTATAGTTGGAATATGCCTAGGACATCAACTTTTAGCTTTAGCTCTTGGAGGGAAGACTGCTAAGCTTAAATTTGGGCATAGAGGTGGAAATCACCCAGTTAAAGATTTAGAAGAAGGAAAAGTATTTATAACTTCTCAAAATCATGGATATTATGTTTCAGAAGTTCCTGAACAAATGAAAATGACACATATAAATTTAAATGATAATACTGTTGAAGGAATGAGACATGAAAGTCTAGATGTATACAGTGTTCAGTACCATCCTGAAGCTTGCCCAGGACCAAAAGATAATGATTATATTTTCGACAAGTTTTTAGAGTTAGTAAAATAAAGAGTACTAAGATATAATTAAAAAATAAGAATAATTTAAATCAAAAAATGCATTGGTTTAATTAACATAGATATGTATAATGAGGAAATCTAAATTTAAGATGAAATAAAGTAATTAAAATTGATTATATAGATGATAAAGATAAGAACCGTGAAAATTGTTTAGATAAGGAGAAAGAGTTATGCCTAAATTAAATAGTATAAAGAAAACTTTAGTATTAGGGTCAGGGCCAATAATAATAGGTCAAGCTGCAGAGTTTGACTATTCAGGAACACAGGCTTGCCAAGCATTAAAAGAAGAGGGAATAGAAGTCGTATTAGTTAATAGTAATCCAGCTACTATAATGACTGATAAAGAGATTGCAGATAAAATATATATAGAACCATTAACAATAGAATTTATAGAAAAAATAATAGAAAAAGAAAGACCAGATAGTTTACTTGCAGGTATGGGAGGTCAAACAGGGCTTAACTTAGCTGTAGAACTACATGATGCTGGGATATTAGAAAAATACAATGTAAAAGTTATAGGAACATCTATAAACTCTATAAAAAAGGGCGAAGACAGAGACTTATTTAGAGAGGTAATGAAAGAAATAAATCAGCCAGTAATAGTTAGTGATATAGTTACAAATTTAGAAGCAGGGCTTGAATTTGCTGATAAAATAGGCTATCCAGTAGTTGTAAGACCAGCATATACATTAGGTGGAACTGGTGGAGGTATAGCTGATACTGAGGAAGAATTAAGAGAAACTCTTACACATGGTTTACAATTAAGTCCAGTAGGTCAAGTTCTTCTTGAAAAGAGTATAAAAGGATGGAAAGAAATAGAATATGAAGTAATGAGAGATGGAAATGGTAACTGTATAACTGTATGTAATATGGAAAATGTAGACCCAGTTGGAGTTCATACAGGAGACAGTATAGTTGTTGCTCCAAGTCAAACTTTAAGTGATGAAGAGTATCAACTACTTAGAAAAGCATCAATAGATATAATAAATGCAATAGAAGTTCAAGGTGGTTGCAATGTTCAAATAGCTTTAAATCCACATAGTTTAGAATATGCGATAATAGAAATAAATCCAAGAGTTAGTAGGTCATCAGCTTTAGCATCAAAAGCTACAGGCTATCCAATCGCAAAAGTAGCAGCTAAGATAGCTCTAGGATACACTTTAGATGAGATAGAAAATGCAGTAACTAAAAAAACATATGCTTGCTTTGAGCCAACATTAGATTATGTAGTAGTAAAAATACCAAAGTGGCCATTTGATAAATTTAGACATGCCAATAGAAAATTGGGAACTAAGATGATGGCAACTGGTGAAATAATGAGTATAGGAAGTAACTTTGAAGCAGCTATTCTTAAAGGAATAAGATCGCTTGAGACAGGAAAATATTCATTAGTTCATGCCCCATCAGAAGGTAGAACATTAGAAGAATTAAAGGCTAGAGTAGTAGTACCTGATGATGAGAGACTATTTGACTTAGCTGAAATGATAAGAAGAGGCTATAAAGTAGAAATGATTTCAGAAATAACTGGTGTTGATAAGTGGTTTATAAATAAATTTAAATGGATAGTAGAGCAAGAAGAAAAATTAAAAGTTCTAAAAATAGAAAACTTAGACAAAGAGTATTTACACGAATTAAAGAAAAAAGGATTCTCTGATAAAGGTATATCTGACTTAATGAAAATAAGTCCAGAAAAATTATACGAGTTGAGAAGTCTATATAATATACAGCCAGTTTATAAAATGGTTGATACATGTGGGGGAGAATTTGAAGCTTTATCACCTTACTATTATTCAACTTATGAGCAATATGATGAAGTAGTTGTTAGTGATAAGAGAAAGGTAATAGTGTTGGGCTCTGGGCCAATAAGAATAGGCCAAGGTATAGAGTTTGACTATTGTTCAGTTCACTGTGTAAAATCTTTAAGAAAAATGGGTATTGAGACTATAATTGTAAATAATAACCCAGAGACAGTAAGTACAGATTTTGATACCTCAGACAAGTTATATTTTGAACCATTAACAGAAGAAGAAGTTTTAAATATAATTGAAAAAGAAAAACCAGAAGGTGTGATATTACAGTTTGGTGGGCAAACAGCTATAAAATTAGCTAAGTTCTTACATGAGAAAAATATACCTATATTAGGAACAGATTTTAGAGATATAGATGCAGCAGAGGATAGAGAGAAGTTTGATGATTTATTAGAAAAACTAGACATAAATAGACCAAAAGGAAAAGGTGTATGGACAACTAACGAGGGTGTTGGGATTGCTAAGGAGTTAGGTTATCCAGTATTAGTTAGACCATCTTATGTACTTGGTGGTCAAGGTATGGAAATAACTTATAATGAAGAAAAATTAATTCAGTATTTGGATGATGCGTTTGATAGAGACCACAAAAATCCAGTACTAATAGATAAATATCTAACTGGTAGAGAAATAGAAGTAGATGCGATATGTGATAAAGAAGATATATTAATACCTGGTATAATGGAGCATTTAGAAAGAGCTGGAGTTCACTCTGGAGACAGTACAACAATGTATCCAAGTCAAAATATATCTGATGAAATAAAAGAAAAGATAGTAGAATATACTAAGAAAATGGCTTTAGAGCTTAACGTACTTGGTATGGTTAATATACAATTTATAGAATTCCAAAATGAGTTATATATAATTGAGGTTAATCCTAGAGCTAGTAGAACAGTTCCATATATAAGTAAAGTTAGTGGAGTACCAATAGTTGACTTAGCAACTAAATGTATGTTAGGGGCCAAATTAAAAGATTTAGGATACGGTACAGGAGTTTACAAAGAGCCAAAATTAGTATCAGTAAAAGTGCCAGTATTCTCAATGTCTAAATTATCTAAAGTTGAAGTAAGTCTAGGACCTGAGATGAAGTCTACAGGAGAGGTTCTAGGTGTAGGAGAAAACTTAGAAGAAGCTCTATACAAAGGATTTTTAGCAGCAGGTAGACATATGTCTGATGAAAGAGGAGTAGTGCTTGCTACTGTTAATAATCTTGATAAAGATGAGTTTATAGAGATAGCAAAAGACATGAAAGAGTTAGGATACACTTTTGTCGCTACAGAAGGAACAGCTAAAAGCTTAAGAGAAAATGGAATAGAGGCTGATACAGTAAATAGAATTGAAGAGCCTAGACCAAACATATTAGATGCTATAAGAAATAAACAAGTTGATATAGTAATAAATACACCAACTAAAGGAAATGATTCTACAAGAGATGGATTTAAAATGAGAAGAACAGCGATTGAGTTCTCTACTGAGATAATGACATCTTTAGATACATTAAAAGCTTTAGTAGAAGTTAAGAAGAAGCACCTAAATAAAGACAAGTTAAAAGTTTATAATATAGCTGAGTAGAGTAAGTTTATTAAAATATTTTAAAGGCGTTAGCCATAGAGGCTTTCGCCTTTTATTTTAATCAATAAATAGAGGATAAAGATGATAATCATGAATTTCTTCATGTATAAGATTTTCATATTTATCATAAGAATATTTAATTGTAACAACTATCTTATCTCCCTTAGATACATTTTTATAAAGTTTTTTACTCTTGATAGAATATATATCATTTTTGTATGAAGCATTAACTATAAAAATCTCTGATTCGTAATCAAATGTACCCATTATTGGGTTATAGTGTTTTGAATCTTCTCTATAGCAAAAACTATCAACAGTCATTATATAAGTGCCAAATGAAATCCATTTAGTATCTTTAAATAGATTTACTTTTTCATTGATATATGAAACCCCTGAAGTATCAAGAAATTTTTCTAATAGCATTTTTTTATCCATATAAAAAGCTCCCTTCATAATGTTTATTTATAGAAATAATTAAGAATTTAAAATACAGTTATTTAGCTACATACTGTAATCCTTTTTTATTTCTTTTTTTAATTTCTTAATTAAAATACTTAACATTATTAATACAATTATTAATATTATTAAAGCTATAATCAACCATGGTGGAGCTACATGACCAAAACTTCTATTGATTGTAAATGCAGTAGCGGCAAGAAGCCATCCAAATAAGTTTAAAAATACAATTCTTAAATTTGATAATTTTCGTAATAAAACCTTTTTAGGTTCTATTTTTTGTTTAAATATTGAGCGTAATTCTACTGATACTTCGTTACTGCCATCAAATCTTTCTATTGCCTTATTTTGTGCCTCATTTATATCATATCCATTCTCAATAAACTCGTTTGTAGAATCCATTAGATGTTCTCTTAATTCTTCTTTTAAATCTTGAATTTCTTTGCTAGTATCATTTTTATATAGTGCTCCTAAATACTCTTCTATTATTTTCATAAATCTATTCACCTCTCTTTAGAAATTTGTTCATAACATTTTGTATAAAGTTCCACTCTTGAATTTTTACTTCTAAATTTTCTTTTCCATAATCAGTTATATTATAATATTTTCTTCTACTTCCAAGACCTTGGTCGTTTCCCCAATATGATTTTATTAGACCTTTGGATTCTAATCTTTTAAGAGATACATAGAGAGTACTTTCCTTTAATTCAAAGCTTGTTTCGTCTCTAACCACTTTTGCTATTTCATATCCATATGAATCACCTTTGTTTAGTATTGATAATATTAAAGTATCAATATGACCTTTAAGTACTTCTTTGTTCAAGTCCATAAATTCACCTACTTTGTTTTATCATATACCTTATAATATGAGGTATATATAATTATATAATAAGACTTTCAATTTAATTTTTCAAGTATAAATTATAAAAGATACACTAATTTTAGGAATAATAGAAAGAATATACTTTTTCATTATAGAGACTAGGGTGTATGATTATAGACTAATTATGCGAAAATTATTGTACTTATATCGTGTTTTATGACCCAACTTGTATCTTTGTGATAAAAGAAATATAATAAATCAATAAAGGGTTATTTATTATTATATAACAACAAAATAGATTGATAAAATTTGGAAAACTACAGATAGAGAGTATAAAATCAGTAAAATAAAGGGGGATGAAAATAAATGAAGAGGATATTTTTGGTTGAGGATGACAAGGCAATTGCTAAGAACCTTATTCTTTTGCTAAATGCAGAAGGATTTACAGTAATCCATGCTTCCACAAGAAGTGAAGCACTTGATGAGATTGCTAGCAATAAATTTGACTTGGCACTGATTGATATTTCCTTGCCTGATGGAAATGGATTTACAGTTTGTACAGAAATTAAAGAAACACAAGACATCCCAGTTATCTTTCTGACAGCTTCTGGTGATGAATCGAGTGTTGTTACTGGGCTGAACATGGGTGCGGATGACTATATCACTAAACCTTTTCGTCCACGTGAATTGATTGCACGAATTAAAACAGCACTGAGAAAAAGTGAGCGTTTTGGGGCAACTTTTGAAATCTGTGGTCTTTATATTGATACAGCAAGTGGTGTCGTGAAAAAAAATGGTAATGAAGTTTTTCTTTCAGCTCTAGAATATCGATTGTTGCTGGTGTTTATTAGTAATCCCAAAAGTATTATTACGAGGGTTAAATTGCTTGATGAATTGTGGGATGCAGCAGGTGAGTTTGTAAATGACAATACATTGACTGTGTACATTAAACGCCTGAGGGAGAAGATAGAGGATGACCCTTCAAGTCCACAGATAATTTTGACTGTTCGTGGAACAGGGTATAGATTGGGGGGAGGACATGTTTCGGAATAGAGAGTTTCGTAGGTTTGCTATTTTGTTCTTATTAATAACTATTGTCACTGTAACTCTAGGATTTGCAATCAATATGATGGCTGGAATCCTTGTAATTGTATCTGACACTACTTTTGGTACATTATTTCTTATATTTACTAGGGCCCGATACAAAAGTATTGCACATATTTCAGAACAAATTGATATTGTGCTTCATAATACTGACCATATGTATATTGCTGAAATAGATGAGGGAGAACTTTCTATTCTTCAAAGTGAGATAACTAAAATGACATTGCGTATTCGGGAACAAAATGAAGCACTAAAAAGAGAAAAAAGACATCTTGCTGATTCTTTAGCTGATATAGCGCACCAGCTTCGAACTCCTCTTACATCAGTAACTCTTATTATGTCATTATTAGAGACTAATACTGATGAAGATGAACGGAAAGGTCTAATACGAGAGACAGAGGAACTGCTCTTGCAGGTGGATTGGTTACTTACCTCTCTATTAAAATTATCTCGATTGGATGCTGGCATTGTGGAGTTTCAAAGTGAACAGATAGACATAAATGACTTGATATATGCTTCTCTTAGACCATTTATGATTTCAATGGAGCTACATAATATCGATTTACAAATAGATATTCCTAAAAGGATGTTTATTAATGGTGATTCAAGTTGGCTTTCGGAAGCAATTCAAAACATCCTCAAAAACTGCATAGAAAAGGTAGGAGATAGTGGTAAGATTGAGATTGTTTGTGAGGATAACACACTGTTTACTGAGATTACCATTCATGATAGCGGGATGGGAATTGGAAAAGAAGATTTGCCATTTATTTTTGACAGGTTTTATCGTGGGAAAAACACAAACATGGCAGGGTATGGGATTGGATTGTCTCTATGCAAGATGATTATAACACGTCAAGGAGGAACAATTAATGCGAAAAATCATCCACAGGGTGGCGCGATATTTGCTATACGTTTTCCAAAGTGACTAATCTCTCATCTTAAAGTCACAGAGATGTAAGCTGAAAGTTCTATTATATGGGTAAACCATAAGAAAGGAGACTCACATAATGGAGTTTTTAAAAATTGAAAATTTATGCAAGGTATATGGAAAAGGTGAAAATCAGGTTACTGCACTTGACAATATTTCACTTACTATCCAAAAAGGAGAATTTACTGCTATTATAGGCTCCTCTGGTTCTGGTAAATCTACATTACTACACGCCATTGCAGGTGTAGATGTGCCAACAAGTGGAAAGATATACCTAGATGGGCAAGATGTATATGGCCAGAGTAATGAAAAACTTGCTATTTTTCGTAGACGTCAAGTTGGATTGATTTATCAGTTTCACAATCTGATACCAACACTAAATGTAGTGGAAAATATTACTTTGCCTATACTTATGGATAAGCGTAGGGTTAACAAGGAACGACTAAATGACCTGTTGGAGTTACTTGGATTAAAAGAGCGAAGAATGCATTTGCCAAATCAACTTTCTGGAGGTCAGCAACAACGTGTAGCAATCGGTCGTGCTTTAATGAATGCACCAGCAGTTATGCTTGCTGATGAACCTACTGGTAGCTTAGACAGTAAAAATGGACAGGATATTATCCAGCTATTGAAAGAAAGTCATAATAAATATCATCAGACCCTTATAATTGTCACACATGATGAAAATATTGCATTACAGGCAGATAGAATTATCTGTATTGCAGATGGAAAAGTAGTGCGTGATGAAAGGCTGGTGAATCGTTCATGAACATTTTCAACAAAGTTGCACTGCAAGGTATGAAAAAAAATCGTACACGAACTCTTGTAACAATTATAGGGGTCGTACTATCTGCTGCCATGATTACGGCAGTCACAACATTTGGAGTTTCTTTGATAGACTATTTGACAAAAGGTGCTATTTCGAAGTATGGTGATTGGCATGTTGAGTTTTTAGATGTTGATTCATCTTTCATCCAGAAACAGGCAGGTAATGATGAAGTTACAAATACCACAGTCTTTGAAAATATCGGCTATGCAACACTTAGTGGCAACAGAAATCCAGATAAGCCATATCTTTTTATAGCTGGATTCAACAAAGAAACCTTTGATACTGTGCCTATAGATTTGATTTCAGGAAGATTGCCTAAAAACAGTGGAGAGATTCTTGTTTCCAGTAAAGTTGCAACAGATGGTGGTGTCAAATTCGCAGTAGGCGACACTGTTTCATTAGATATAGGTAGACGTATAAATGATGTAAATGAGAGGCTTGGTCAAGGTGATTTATACACTGCTGGAGGGGAAACTCTTGTATCACAAGATAAGAGGACATATAAAGTTGTTGGTATATGTCGAAAGCCTATCTTTGAGGAATCTTCTGCACCATGATATACCTTGATAACTAAAGCTGATGCACAATTCAAAGGGGATAGTTTTAGCTTGTTTGCCACATTGAAAAATCCTCGTAAAGCCCATTCTTATGTAAGTAGCACTGGAGAACGTGCTTATGTTTTCAATGATAACGTGTTACGTTTCATGGGAGCTTCTGACAACAAGCTATTCAATGTGTTTTTATATTCGGTTGGTGGGATTGTGCTTGCTATCATAATGATTGGCTCGATTTTTCTAATCTATAATTCGTTTAATATGTCGTTGAATGAACGAACACAACAGTTTGGAATCCTTTCATCTGTTGGAGCTACAGCAAAGCAGTTACGGAATTCAGTGTTGTTTGAGGGATTTTGTATTGGTACTGTTGGGATACCAATTGGTGTCGCAGTTGGAATACTCAGTATTAAGCTTGTGATTTCTGTTATTTCCAAAAACTTTGCAAATGTTCTATATACTAACGTCCCTCTGACCTTGACTTTATCTATTCTCGCAATTATTGTTGCAGTAGTGGTTAGTATGGTTACTATCTTAATCTCAGCTTATATTCCGGCCAGAAAGGCAGCTAATACACCAGTGATGGAGTGTATACGCCAGACTAATGAAGTAAAAGTCGAATCTAAAGCTGTGAAGACATCAAATCTTTCACAACGCATTTATGGTTTGGAGGGAACTCTCGCTCTGAAAAATTTTAAAAGAAATAAGAAACGCTATCGCAGTATAGTTTTATCATTAGCTCTCAGTATAGTGTTATTTATATCGACTAGTGCTTTAGTAGGAGATTTAAAACAGATGTCAAGCCAGAAATCAGAGGTTACTGACCATGACATTATCTTTTCCACACAAGGCATGAGTGACAGTGAAATGCTAAAGCTATATGATAAGATGAAGAGTGCTAATGGTGTTTACGAAGGTTTGTATCAAGAAATGATTACTTATTCATGTATCGTTAAAGGAAGTAAGCTTACAGAAAATTACTTACAACATGAAAATATGCATGCAACAAATGAAACAGTCAATTTACCAGTAGATATGCAATTTCTTGATGACAGTACTTATCTGAATATTATCAAAGGTCTTGGCTTAAACACAAAAGAATATACTGGAGAAAATGCAAAGATGCTTGCTGTTTCTATGGCTGTTGAGGATGACCATACTATTGATATTTTTACAAACTCCTCTATGAATGTTAATCTTACCTCTGAAACTGATGGTAATTTGGATAATGTTGAAAAGCAAAATGTAAACATTACATTTGTAAAAATAGTGCCACCTGATTCTCCTCCAAGTGCAAGAAATTCTAAGAATAAGCAAGTAAACTTCAGAATACTAGCTCCTTATTCAGTCAAATATAAGTTTGAGGCTCTTGATGTTTCTACAGGAATCAAGAGTATGGGATTTCAATCAAAAAATCCAACTCAGTCAGTTGCAGAAATGGAAAAGATTATTGAGAGTGAGGGCGTTACAGTTGAGCATAATCTCTACAATATATATGGAATGATGGACGATAATCGTAATTACATATTCATTGTCAACGTATTCGCCTATACTTTCATCATTATGATTTCACTTATTTCTGTCGCTAATGTTTTCAATACAATTTCTACGAATATCAAGTTGCGTCGTAGAGAGCTTGCCATGCTTCGTTCTATTGGAATGTCTGAGCGTGATTTCCAAAAAATGATGAATTTTGAGTGTATATTTTATGGTATGAGGGCTCTTCTATTTGGGCTACCTATAGCAGTAATTTCTTCCTGGTTAATTCATAAAGGAATGGTAGCAGATGATATTAACTTTATGTTTCCATGGGTAAGTATCGGAATAAGTGTGTTTGGCGTTCTCTTTATCATATTCATTACAATGTTGTATACTACTAATAAGATAAAAAAAGAAAATATTATCGATGCACTGCGAGATGATATGGCTTAATTTAAGGTATATGTTAATTTTATAGAAAAATAATTCTAAGAGATGGCGCATAATAAAAGAATAGTAATTTATACTAAAAATAGGAGGGAATTAGCATTAGCTACATTCCCTCCTATTTTCTTAAAAAATTTACTGAGAAAGGTCAATTAAACTAAACATCTTAAGTCAATTTCTCTCTTTTTAACTTGTATCTGAATTTCAGTTAGAAGTTCTTCTTCATTGTTTGTAGATAAAGGGTCTATTATAGGTATTTCATATATATAATTTTCAATAGGTATTCTTTTATACTCAACATAATCAACTAATTTTTTAAAAGCAGTATAATTTTCTTTGTAAGGTCCTTTATATGTCATACAGATGAAATCGCCAGCTGAAATTTCTGTTATATATTTTTGCGATTTTGTATCAAATAAATCTCTTTCAACTGTAACAAAGCTATTATCATAAATGACTTTATCTTCCTTTAAAAATTTATCTATAGATACAAGTCCACTTACGCCACCATAAAATACAGATATATTATCTTCTAATATATTCGCTATTTGTCTTCTTGAAAGTTCCATAGTTTCTTCACTACTTAACCCTTCTTCATATTCTATAGATAATATACTTCTTCTTGGAATATGCTTTCTAACTATTTTATTAACATCATCTACTTTCATACCTTTTTCCATTGTTTCTTTCTTAGTACTTAGCACTTTTTTTATAAGTTCTAATTCTTTAATTTTCTCGTCCACTATATTAATTTTATTAGTTAGCAGTTTTAGAATTTCTTCATTATTTTCATCAAGTTTTGATTTAATTTCCTTTAAAGGCATACCTAGATATTTTAAGTATTTTATAATATCTAATTGTGAAAATTGGTCAATTGAGTAATATCTGTAATTGCTTTCTTGATCAACATGAACAGGTTTAAATAAGTCTATTTGGTCATAGTATCTTAGTGTCTGTATACTTATTTTATGAAGCTTTGACATCTCTCCTATTGAAAACTTTTTACTCATACAATCACCTCATTTGAGATTTAAAATATATTCCATGGATATTTATCAGGCGTATTACATGTAAATTCCATTTTTTCTTTTGTAGTAGGATGGTAGAGTTCTATTTTATTAGACCAAAGAGCTATTTGTTGTCCAACTTTATTTATTTCTTTACCATACCTTTGGTCTCCATATAATGGATGTTTTCTGCTTGAAAATTGAACTCTTATTTGATGAGAACGACCAGTTTTCAAGTTTACTTGAACCAAGCTTAGGTTTTCTTTAAAGTTTAATATCTTATAGTCAAGTTCAGCTTCTTTGGCATCTTTATGATTTTTTTTCACTACAGTTACCATATTAGTCTTTTTATTCTTATATAAAAAATCTTTTAATGTATCTTTATCAGATTTCATATTGCCATGTATAATAGCGAGATAAGTTTTATTGAAGGTCTTATTTCTTACTTGTTCAGACAATCTTGATGCTGCTTTTGATGTCTTTGCAAAAACCATAACTCCACCTACTGGTCTATCTAATCTATGTATTAAACCAATATATACATTTCCAGGTTTGTTATACTTTTTTTTTACATAGTCTTTTAAAAGATTTACCATATCTTTATCATTAGTATCATCTCCTTGAGATAATATATTAACTGGTTTTTCTACAACGAGTAAATGGTTATCTTCATATATGACTCTTATCATTACTTTTTCTCCCATCTTCCAAATATACCACAAGGAAGTATCTTACCATCTCTAGAAGCTGGTATTCCTAATTCTCCACCATATATATCTCCTGCATTTGCTTTTTTGCCTATTGTTGTAGATAGTACATTTTCAAGGACTATTGGAGAAAAACCTGTTGTATAAGAATTAATCAAGAAAAATAATGGGTCATCTGATAAAACTCCCATACATAAGTCTACAAAACTATATAATTTTTCTTCTATTTGCCATACCTCTCCTTTAGGACCTCTTCCATAAGAAGGTGGGTCCATTATTATCGCATCATATTTTTTCCCTCTTCTTATTTCTCTTTCAACAAACTTTACAACATCATCCACTATAAATCTTACTGTTTGATTTTTAAGACCAGATAACTCTATGTTTTCTTTTGCCCAATTAACCATACCTTTTGCTGCGTCAACATGGCATACTTCTGCACCAGCAGATGCACAAGCTACTGTAGCCCCACCTGTATATGCAAATAGATTTAACACTTTTATAGGTCTGTCAGCTTTCTTTATTTTGTCTATCATCCAATCCCAATTGGCTGCTTGTTCTGGAAATAATCCAGTATGTTTAAATCCAGTTGGTTTAATGTGAAACTTTAAATTTTTATAATTTATAGTCCATTGTTCAGGGTATCTTTTTTTGTGTTCCCATTGCCCCCCACCTTTATTACTTCTATGATAATGTCCATGAGGGTTTTTCCATAATGCCCATTCAGATTCCATTGGCCATACAACTTGTGGGTCTGGTCTTCTAAGTACATAATTACCCCAACGTTCTAATTTTTCTCCATTTCCCATATCTATAAGTTCATAATCTTTCCATTTATCTGCTAATAATAACATATCTTTCCTCCTATAAAATAACTCTCAATCCTATGTATTATACCACAAAATTAGTCATTTTTTGCTGTTTTAGATACTTTCTATTCTTTACATTTACTATTAACATTATTACTGTTTTAAGCATATTATATTGTATCTGATTTTTTTAATAAAAGGGGGAGGATTTTAATGGAAAATAATCAATCTACAAATACTTGTACATATAATATATTATATGTGCAATTTAATGAAGACTTTGAAAGAAGTAAGTATTTTTCTTATGATGTAAAGTATCCGATTATATACAATATCAGAAATCAATCTACTTTCGTAAATCCAGCTATTTTAAATAATATAAACAACGCTGTAAGAATGACTGTAAACAATTTTAAAAATGGCTTAAAGGAAGAAGAACAAGAGTATAATAATGCAGCTTCTCAAAATTCACTTCCAAAACAAAGTTACTGGGTATCAACTAGTTATGCAGTTACTTTTAATAAAAATTATGTACTAAGTATGATATTAAGCCTTATGGGATTTGCTAATAATGCTGGACCTAAATATAATACATTGAATAATTACAACATAGATTTGACAACTGGGAAAGAACTTTTAATTGGTGATATTTTTAGAGATGGGACTGATTATATAAATATAATAACTGATTATATAAAGTCTCAGATAAATGAAAATAGAGATATGTATTATTCTAATGTAGAATTGGTTATACCTGAAGACCAAGCTTTTTATCTTACAGATGATGGAATCGTTATCTATTTTGGAGTCGATGAAATAGCACCTGAAAGCTTCGGGATACCTAAGTTTGAGATGAAATTTTCTGATTTCGGCAATTTTATAAATTCACGTTTCTATTGTATTTCTCCAGATATATATGTTCAATCAAGAGGAAAATCGAAACATTTTATAGTATAAAAATATAGATAATTCTGAGCCCTATTTTAGTATTTATACTGGAGTAGGGTTAAGATTTATCTATCTTAAATAATGTGATTTAAACTGTACTATTTATATGTGTTAATTATATAAATTTAGACATATTGATAAATATTTAAAATAGCACGATTGTTTTGTATTAAAAGTTTTAACTTTTGAATCCACAAGAGGTTTATATTATTATATACATTTAAGTCACTATTTTTTTTTATACATTTGCTGATAAGCAGAGTTTTTATTGATAACCTCTACATCTAAATTGGGATTACTTACCACTTCATATAAAAAGAGCTTTCCTAATTTTAATCTGATATTCATCTCCAACCTGTTCCATTCATAGCCTTTGAACAATTCTTTTAATAAAAAAACTTCTCCACAATTGATGTTTTTTAATTCATCTATTGCTTCTTTTAACAGACTATTCATATTATTTCCTCCAATTTGTATAAACTCATTAATTTCATTATATTGGTAAATTTTGACAGAGTCAAACAAATTATAAAGGAATTATTATGGTGTCAAAAGTTAACAGTATTGACACCAAAAAACCATTTTAGTAAAATGGATAAAGATGATTAGATACAAGCCTCTAGGCAACTTCTGTACTAAATCTTTATGTTAGGAAGTGATTATTATTATATATGGATATTGTCGTGTAAGCACAAAAAATCAAACAGATAACAATAGTCTGTATCAGCAACAACAGGAAATATTGAGTAAATATAATGATGCTAAGATAATAAAAGAAACTTATACAGGTACTACTACAAATAGACCTAAGTTTGAAAAAGTTATATCATCTTTAAAAAAGGGCGATTTACTTGTTGCAACTAAATTAGATAGACTAGCTAGGAGTACATCAGAAGGAATACAATTAATAGAGGGATTGTTTGCTAAAGAAGTGAGTGTTCACATTTTAAACATAGGACTCTTAGAAAATACTTCAATGGGAAAATTCTTTCTAACTACATTGCTTGCAGTTGCAGAGCTTGAAAGAAATATGATAATAGAGCGTACTCAATTAGGTAAAGAATTTGCTAGAAAGAAAAAGGATTTTAAAGATGGTAGACCAAAGAAATACAGTAATCAACAGATACAATATGCATTAGGTTTATTAAACTCTAAGCCATATAGAGAGGTTGTGAAGATGACTGGCATCTCTAAAAGTACACTTATTCGTGCAAAGAAATCAATATAATAGAGGTATAATTTATGAAAAATTAGAGGTATAAATAAACTAAAGATATTTATACTTCTAACTAATCTTATTTTCAGCTATAATGCATAAAAGATTCTTAAAGTTTTTGTAAGTTATTTTTTATATTATATAATTTTATTGTCAGGGTATGACTGATTAAAAATATTAAGTAATATTAAAATATTTAACTGTAGTATATCTATAAAGAGGTAATAAATCTTTAAAAATTTATGTGTTACATAAAAAATTAATGATTTATGTAATTATTTAAGGCACAATATAAAAATAGGTATATCTTAGAGTGACATTAGTTATTCTAAGGTATACCTATTTTTGTGCTAAATATTTTAAACATTGTAAAAAAAATATCAAAAACATATTGACTCTATAGTTACTATAGAGTTTATAATTAGAACTGTAAAAAGACAAAATAAATGTCAGATTTTTAGAAATTATAACAAATATAAAAGTATACTTAAAAAATTTGTATTAAGATTAAGTCAAATTGGTGAAATTTGGCAGGGAAAACGTTGTATAAATAAGTCAAACCAGGAGGGAATTAAAATGAGCAATAATATTAATCAAGATTTGGAGACAAAAATAATACATTGGGGACATAGTGCAGACCCAACGACAGGGGCATTAGCTACACCAATATGCCAAACAGCAACATTTGCAGCAAAAACAGTAGAGCATTTTGAAGAGTTATGCATGACATGGGGATATGTATATACGAGAGAATGTAATCCTACACTTACAGAGTTAGAGACTAAATTAGCTATGCTTGAAAATGCAGAAAGTGCTATATCTAGTACATCAGGCATGGGAGCAATAACATCTACTATCTTAGCATTAGTAAAAAGTGGAGACCATATAGTTAGTTCAGATGGTATATTTTCACACACTAAATTATTTATGTCTGAATTATTATCTAAATTTGGAGTGGAAGTTACATTTGTAGATGCAGTAAATCCACAAAATATAAAAGATGCAATGAAACCAAACACTAAGATAGTTTATATAGAAAGTCCTTTAAATCCATCTTTAGATTTAGTAGATATAAAAGCAATAGCAGAAATTGCTCATGAAAATAAGAGTTTAGCTATAGTTGATAGTACTTTTGGTACACCAATTATACAAAGACCAATAGATCTAGGTGCAGACTTAGTAATACATAGTCTTACTAAATTTATAAATGGACATGGAGACACTTTAGGAGGATCAGTAGCAGGTTCAAAAGAATTAATAGATTTAGTTAGATGGCCAAGTTTATGTTGTTTTACAGGAGCATCTTTACCACCAATGAGTGCATGGATGATTCTAAGAGGTATGAAAACGTTAGATATGAGAATGAAAAAGCACTGTGAAAATGGATTAGCAGTAGCAGAGTTTTTAGAGCAGGAAGAAAGTGTAGAATTAGTAAAATATCCAGCACTAAAATCTCATCCTCAATATGAACTTTGTAAAACTCAGATGAACGGTTTAGGTGGAGGAGTAGTCTCATTTAAACTAAAAGATGGTATCAATGGTTTGACAAGAGACCAAGCTAGTAGAAGATTAATGAACTCTTTAGAACTTGCAACAATAGCAACAAGTTTAGGAGAAGAGCATACATTAGTTCAAATGAATGGAGAGAATCTAATAAGAATAGCTGTAGGATTAGAATCTTCAAATGACATAATAAATGATTTTAAACAAGCAATCGAAAAATTAAAATAAAATTACATGCATAAACTTATAAATAAAAATTTTAAGGAGAGAAAATCAATGGAGAACAAAAGTAATGTTAAAAGATTTCTAATAATATTCATATTGGCATTTGGAACAACAGCTATGTATAGTTTACCATATATGAAATCATCATTTTATGACCCAATGCAACAAGCTTTAGCATTGAGTCATACACAAATAGGGAACTTATTGAGTTTATACGGATTAGTAGGAATGGTATCTTATTTTATAGGAGGATGGTTTGCGGATAGATTCTCAGTTAGAAAGCTGATAACTTTTTCTTTAATCACTTCAGGGTTACTAGGGTTTTATTTTTCAACATTCCCATCATATAGTATGATACTTTTAATATTTGTATTATGGGGATTCACAACAATATTAACTTTCTTCTCAGCATCTGTTAAAATTGTTAGAATGCAAGGAAGTGAATCAGAGCAAGGTAGAATATTTGGTTTTTATGAAGGATTATCAGGTGTATCAGGTACATTAATTTCTTTTATAGGTCTTTACTTCTTTGGTAAATTTGCTGAAATAACAATAGGATTCAAATATGTAGTATGGTTATATTCTGCAGCATCTATAATATGTGGTATACTTTTATTCTTCTTAGTAGAAGAGAAAAAAGATACTGGAGCATCAGATGAAGGTCTAAGCATTAAGTCATTATTAAAAGTAGTTACAATGCCAAAAGCTTGGTTAATTGGTCTTATAATATTTTCAACTTATCTAGTATTCTCAAGTTTAACTTATTTAAGCCCATATTTATCAGAAGTTTATGTAATGCCAATGACTCTAGTTTCAGCTCTATCAATAATTAGAACTTATGTTATAAAAATGGGAGCATCTCCTATTGCTGGTGTCATAACAGATAAAGTGGGTTCATCTATAAGAGTAATGTTTGTAGGATTTATACTAATGACAGTAAGTACAGCTGCCTACTTGGTAATTCCTAAAGGAGCGGGATTTATATGGATAGCTGTAATAAATATGATAATACTAAGTGTAATCTTATTTGGATTTAGAGGTATATACTTTGCATCTGTTTCAGAATCTAATATATCTTTAGAAACTACAGGAGCTGTAGTTGGATTTGCTTCATTTATAGGATTTTCTCCAGACGCATTTTATTACACTGTAGCAGGTAATTGGTTAGACAAATATGGACAAACAGGATATACTTATATATTCATTTTATCTGTAGTGTGTGCAGTTATAGGTATATTTGCTACTTATGCTCTAAATAAAATAAATAAAAAAGAAAATAAGAATTTGAATAACAAGATTGCTTAATAACAAGACTGATTAGATACTTATAATTATTATATAACTCTACCTATTTTTTATGAAAATGGGTAGAGTTGTTCATATTTAAATATTAAAGAAGGAAAATTAAAATATAAGAACGTGGAGATTAGATATGTTAACATTGTGGGAAAATGGAATTATAGTTATATTTGCATTTATATTATTAGGGATAGGTTATTATTTTTCTAGAAATGTAAAAGATATGGAGAGCTATTACCTAGGAAATCGAAGTTTACCATGGTCATTGATAGTAGGTACTTTAGTTGCCTCATGGTATGGGGGAGTTGGTACAGTAGGTAGTGTGGAGTATGCGGCTATATATGGGATATCTGCTTGGGCAGTTTGGTCAATAGCTGCACATATTGGAAGAATGCCTTTAGCATTATGGGTTGGACCAAGAATCCATATAAGAACCAATATAACAGTTCCTGATTTATTAGAAAGTTTTTATGGGAAACATGTTGCTATAATTGGTGCAATCTTAATGTTTATATATTGTGCACAACTTGGAGAAATAACAGCTATGGGAACTATAGGTAATGTAGCTTGGGGAATAGATAAAGAATTGATAGGCCTAATAATGGTAGTTGTAGTCGTTGTACTTACAGTACTTGGTGGACTTATGGGAGTTGCCATTACAGATATGGTATTATTTTTCTGCATGGTATTTGGTCTAACTATGGTTATGCCAGGTCAATTTGAACAAATAGGAGGTTTCCAAGGGCTTACAGAAGCACTTAAAGATGCGCCTCAGCTTATGCATCCTACAAAAGGAATGTCAGCGATGAAAGCACTGATGCTAATTGTATATTCTTTTGGAGCTTATTCAGACCCAACTTTTTATCAGAGATTTTCGGCAGCAGACTCTCCTAAAGTTGGTAGAAGAGCCTTATTAACTTGTTTCTCACTATGGATATGTTTTGATATGGTTTTAACTATGACAGGTCTTATAGTAAGAGCTACTTATCCAGAAATGGCACCAGCCGCTGGGTATATAACTTTAGTTTTGGAGACATTGCCACAAGGAATAAGAGTAATATTCATAATAGGAATTTTAGGTTCTATAGTATCAACATTAGATAGTTATTATCTAGCAGCAGGAGCTACATTAGCCAATGATATATATGGAAGAATTACTAAAAAGGAGTTATCTCAGAAACAATTAGTAAAATTTACTAGGATAGGTGTATGTTTAGCAGCAGTTATGGGACTTAGTGTAGCGTTTAGATTTGAAAATGTATATGATGCATGTATATTTGTAGGAAGTATTTGGATGGGTTCTGCATTTGTACCTATAGTAGGTGGACTTCTTGGAAGTGGAAGAAGAACATCTATGGGTGGTATTTTAGGAATGATTGTAGGAGGAGTGACTTTTGGTTACTTTAAAATATTCCCAGTTCAAAGCTTTGAGTTAGAGCCTCTTGTAGTGGCTATACCTCTTTCATTTATTGCATGGATGATTGGAAATAGAATAGGTAAGAATTTAAATACACAAAATAATCTATAAAAGGAGAAACTGCTATGTCTAAATTAGTGTCTAAGGTAAAAAAAGATTTAGAAATAAAATGGTTTGGGATAGATGGTTTTCTAGTATTATTGTACTTTTTAATAACAGGATTTATATTTTATGGTATAGTGACTAGAAATGATATTATAGTTGGCAAGATAATTCCATATGGAGTTATGACAGTTGTAGTTATAATATTTTTTGATTACATATATAGAGTTCTAAAAATGACAAGAAAAAAATAAGAAAGAGAATGATTTTATGGATATAAGAGCGTTACCTATAAAAATTACAAAAGATAAAGCTATAGATATAGCTAAAAGTGGAAAAAACTCTTTAATTAGCAAATTGATATTAAAGAATAAGGATACTCATGAAGTTAGACTTCACTATATAGAGTTTAAAATTGTTACGCTTAAAATTCATAAAAATAAATCTATTTTTATGAAGAAAAAGCATTCTAATAATATAAATGAATTGAAAATTTTGGTGAATGGTTCTACTGGTTCTGGTAGTATAGTGCAAGAGTTGCCAGTGTGTGAAATTGTTAAAAACGTAGATTGTAATATTGTACAATATAGTGATAAAGATGAAAGAAGAGTAAGAGCAAAGGCAAATAAGATGGCTATGAGGTTAACTCATAGGTTTATGGGAGGAATTCCAGAGATTGAAATAGTTAAAATCGAAAGTATTTTTAGGCCATACTGGGTAGTATTTTTTGGAAAAGTCGAATTGAATACAAGAGTTAGTTATCTCCCAATTGAAGCTGATGGCTTTGTTATAGGAATGTAAAATATTTTGCACTTATTGTATAATACATATTAAGGGAAGATGTTATATTTAGTTGTATAAGATGTCTTCTATAGTAGATAATATGATTTGCAATAAGTGCATTTTAAGTTTTACAGATTATAAAAATGGAGGAAATTAAGTCTTATGCAAAATTATGAATACAATGGATTTTATATAGAAAAGCCAATGGGAAATAATGTATTTTCATATGATAAAAGAGATAATAAGAGTATATATGTACCAAAACTTATAAGTGGCACATTAGATGATGTAAAGTTGGGTAATAAAGTAGTTTTTAATGAAGTAGATGAAAATGAGGAAATAAAAGCAATAGGATTGGAGAATATGGTCGAATATGTCCTGGGAAATAAAAAAATATATGTATTTGATAATCATAATCATGCATTTTATTTTTGGTTAAAATCTATGATGAATGATGAATTTACAAGAGGATGCAAGTTAGTACATGTAGACCAACATAAGGATACTAGAGAACCTGATAACTATGATGTAGATATAAACAATATAGAAGATGTATTTAGGTATACAAATGAGGTTTTAAATGTAGGAAGCTTTATAAAACCAGCATTGCAACATAAAATATTCTCGGAATTAATAATAATAGATAGTTTATATGGATTTGATTTAGATATAGAGCCAGAGTTTGTTCTCGATATAGATTTGGATATATTTTCAAGTGATATGGATTACATACCGTTTGATTTCAAACTGGATAAGATAAAAAACTTAATTAAAAAAGCTAAAGTCATAACAATTGCCACAAGCCCTTACTTTATAAACCAAGAGTATGCTATAAAAGTATTAAAAGAATTGTTTAATTATGATATAATATAAGAGTTAACTTTAAATAGAATATGGTATAATCAAAAAGAAGAAACTTACAATCTAACCAAAAGATTTTATACTATAAAAACTATAAAAATATAGATTTACTTAGGAGGAAAAAAGTATGAGTTTATATACTGAATGGAGAAATTTAAGCGATAATCATGAAAATCAAGAAGCAGAGGTAAAATTCTGGGAAGAATATTTAAAAATTGAAGCTGGAATATACAATGAAATATTAAACAATAAAATGGATGTTGTTGAAGGTAAAGTAAGTGAATTGGCTGAAAAATTTGGAACTACTAATGAATTTTTCATGGGATTCATAGATGGAATCAGTGAAAGTCTAAAAGAAGATATAGTTTTAGAAGATGTAGAAGCTGATAAAGAGATTTCTATAAAAATAGATTGGGAAAAATTATATAACAATATGGTGACTGTTGAAGCTCATTGGCTATATAATTTACAAGGTTGGGAAGAAATATTACCAGCAGAACAAAGAAAAGAAATAATAAAAGCGTACAAAAAATCTAAAACAGTAGTTAAAGAAGCAAAAATAGGAAGAAATGATTCATGCCCATGTGGAAGTGGTAAAAAATATAAGAAATGTTGTGGGAAGTAAGGTAGTCTTATGTTTATTTTAAGATTTGCAGACGATGATGACAATTTATCAGTTAAAGATTTTACATCTTTAACTGATTTAAAAAAATATATTAGTGAAAATGATATAGATAAAACATGGCATCAAATTGAAGAAGTTAAAAGAGTAATACCCAACTTAAAAGAGGAATAAGATTAAGTAATATAAAAAAGAATATTAAAAAATAGTTGTCAATAGTTGTCTATAAGGACAACTATTTCTATTTTTGGATATAAATATAAAATATACAGGGGGTATAAATATGAAATTTATTGATTTACATTGTGATACTATAGCAAAGCTAATGGAAAATGTAGAAACAAGTGAACTTAAGTCTAACAAGTATTCTGTTGATATAGACAGATTGAAAAAAGGGGATTCGTTAGCTCAAACATTTGCTCTTTTTGTTGATACCGAAGAAGTAAAGCATCCTTTTGATTATTGTATGAGCATGGCAAATAAATTTCATGAGGAAATGAAAAAGAATAGTGATGTAATAGCTTTAGCTACTAATTATGAAGAGATTATGAAAAATCAATCAGAAGGAAAACTTACTGCACTTTTATCTATTGAGGAGGGAGCAGTACTTGAAGGTAAGATAGAGAATTTAAAGAAATTTTACAATTTAGGGGTTAGAATGATGACAATAAGTTGGAATCATGTGAATGAATTAAGTTTTCCTCATAATAAAGTAGAGTATAGAGAAAAAGGTCTCACTGATTTTGGAAGAGAAGTAGTACATAAAATGAATGAATTGGGAATGTTAGTGGATGTTTCACATATTTCAGATGGTGGATTTTATGAAATTGCTAAGATTTCTTCTAAACCAATAATTGCTACACATTCTAATTCAAGAGCAATGATGAATCATTCTAGAAATCTAACTGATGATATGATTAGAGTATTGGCAAATAAAGGTGGAGTTACAGGTATAAACTTTTTCCATTTGTTTTTAAGTGATAAAAGCGAAAGTAAGCTTGAAGATATGGTAAGACATATAAAACATATTGTAAATGTTGGAGGAATAGATGTTGTAGCTCTAGGCTCAGATTTTGATGGAATAGATTCAAAGGTTGAGATTGAGGATATATCTCAGATGGGTAAATTATATGAACCTCTAAAAAAAGAAGGGTTTAGTGAAGATGATATAGAAAAGATATACTATAAAAATGCTTTAAGAGTGATAAAAGAAGTATTATAAGAAATGTTTTTTTGACATTAGGAAACAAAGTTTTATATCGAACATAGTATAAACTAAGATAAAAATTTATTGGAGGTTTAACTATGAAGGTA
Source organism: Clostridioides sp. GD02377 (assembly GCF_045899875.1). Classification (NCBI taxonomy): domain Bacteria; kingdom Bacillati; phylum Bacillota; class Clostridia; order Peptostreptococcales; family Peptostreptococcaceae; genus Clostridioides; species Clostridioides sp. GD02377. Next base: position 18,681 of record NZ_JBJODA010000023.1, on the reverse strand, counting down.
GGAGACATTGTAGCTAGAAAGTCACATAACAAAGATATAGTATTTAAAATAGTCTCTTTTGGTGTAGATGAAAATAATGAAAGAATAGCTATACTAAAGGGAATTGCATTTAGAGTAATAGCAGATGCTTATATTGATGATTTAGAATTAGTAAAAGCACCTGATATAAAAGATATATTAATAGATAAAAATGTAGAAAATTTATTATATAAGTCAGTAAGAAAAGCTAAAGAAAGACAGAAAAGAATGACAAGAGCAGTTCCAAAACTTCAATTAAATCCTAACACATATGGAATGCCTGGAAAAGTATTACAGATAGATGGAGATAAAGAATATTTAAAAATTTGTTTGGATGTATATGCTCAACTTGGAATACCTGCTGTAGGAGTGGCAGTTTCAGAACAAAATCAATATAAAGAAGTAAGAGCACTGCTAGAAAAATATAATCCGGATATACTAGTAATAACAGGTCATGATGCAATGACAATAAAAAGAGGCGATATAGAAGATATGAGTAACTATAGAAACTCTCTGAACTTTATGAAAACAGTAAAAGAAGCACGTAAATGGCAACCAAATTTGGATAATCTTGTTATATTTGCAGGAGCATGCCAATCAAATTATGAAAAAATAATAAGTGCAGGAGCAAATTATGCAAGTTCACCTGGAAGAATAATGATACATGCTTTAGACCCAGTTTTTGTAGTGGAGAAAATTGCTTGTTCAAGAATCGATGTAGTAGTGCCTATTGATGAGGTTATAGAGCAGACTATTACAGGTGTTAAGGGGATTGGTGGCTCTGAAACAAGAGGCAAATTTAGATGGGCAATGCCAAAAACAATATTGCATTAAAAAAAAATAGAATAATTATACTGTATATCTTCAAAAATAGTATTGACATTTTTGCAAAAAATATATAAAATAATTAGTTTAAACATTTGACAAAAATGTTTATATGTGATATTATGTAAACATATAAACGTTAAAGAAGGTGATATTGTGGCTACTGTTCAAACTCTAGATAAGATAAGAGTAAGCTTAGAGAGACATATAGGAAAGAAAATATTGTTGAAAGCTAATAAAGGAAGAAAGCAGATTATTACAAAAGAGGGTATACTAGAAAAAGTTTATCCAAGCGTGTTCGTTATAAAATTAGATGATGAAAGTAATGGATATCCTAGGGTATCTTATAGTTACTCAGATTTATTAACATCTAATGTAAAATTGCAAGTTTTTAGAGATCAAGATAAATTACAGATAAGTTAAAATTATACCTATTAAAAATAGGTGTAATTTTTTTTTTGCTCCTTAAATATAAATATAGTGTGATACTTTTATAATACTTAAGGAGGTAAACTATGGAATTAATTAAAGATGTAATAAAGATTGACAATAGAATAGACTTCGGGAAATTTCAAACATTTATTGAGGCGGAGGCGGTAGTACCAGACAAAAAATTAGATGTATATGAAATCGTAAAGACAGAAGGATACATATCACTTAAAAAAATTGAAATGGCAGATGGGAAGATACTTTGTAGAGGAAGTTTTAATTATAATGTAATTTATATTGCAGATGATAAAAATACTATTTCTAATGTAGATGGAAAAGTAGATATAAACGAAGTTATAGAGAAAGATAATGTTGTTCAAGATATGGAATACATGTTATTCTCAGAAGTAGAGCATATGGATTGTACTATAATGAATGAGAGAAAAATCAAAGTAGGAGCTCTTATGAATATAAGAGGAAGTTTATTTGAAAAGCAAAGATTAGATATAGTAAAAGATGTATCACAAGTAGAGGGGATACAGAAACATAGAAAAGAAATTTGTTTCCAAGATATAGTTGGAATAGAAAAAGCAGAAAGTTCTATAAGAGATACTATAACTATAAATACAGAAGAAATTCAGTCTATAATAAGTTTAAATCCATCTATTAGAGTAAAAGAAAGTAGAGTGACTGATAATAAGGTTATCATTGGTGGAGTATTGGAAATAAATCCATTAGCTTGTACATATGAGGGTGAACTTGTAGAGTTAGATAGAGTAGGTATTGAGTTTACTCAATTTGTAGAGGTGCCTGGAGTTAGTGATGGCATGATTGAAGAAGTCTTGTTGTCTATGTCAGACTTCAATCATATCTTCAAACAAAATAGTGAAAGTAATACAGGTCTTCTAGAAATAGATTGTATGGCTTCTTGTAAAGTAAAAGTTACAGATGAAGTGACAAGAGAGGTATTGCAAGATGCATATTCTCCTCAAAAAATAATAAAATTTGATCATAAGCCTATTCAATTAAACAAGACTCTAAGAAATAGCGAAGAGACATTTATGGTTAGAGAAGGCATAAGAAATGATAATGATGATATACAAATAAAAGATATTGTAAGCGTTTGTCCAACTATGTCTATAGAAAATAGTTATATTGAAGAAAATAAAAGTATTATACAAGGGATTATAAAAGTTGAGATTTTATTTGTTCCAGTTGAGGGTCTAAAATTAGTTTATAAAATTAGTGAAGAAATTCCATTTGAACATGATATAGAGATGGATAACTTAACTGATACAGCATCTGTGTTTAATACAGCATGTATTGATAAAATTGAAGTTGATTTAAATAGAGATCAAATAGATTTAGTTATAAAAATTAAGCGATTTACTGAGGCACTAGACAAGAAGGCAGAAAACTTTATAATCAAAGGTGAAGACCAAGGTGTATATGACTTGTCTAAAGCTCCTAGTATAATTGTATATATATGTAAAGAGGGCGATACTTTCTGGAATATCGCAAAAAAATACAATACAACAGAAAATGAAATTGCAGAGCTTAATGATATAAAACTGGATGAACCAATTAAGCCTGGCAAGTGTCTTATTTTAGAAAAAAAAGTCGTATTAGTAGATTAATATTAAAAAATTTAAAGTAATTAAGTATAATAGGGTATTATAATACCCTATTATTTTATTTTTTGTAGTATAATATTATTGTTAGTGATGCATTATTCTTTAAACAAGGAGGATAGAATGGATTTTATAAAACTAAAAAGTAAGGCAAAAATAAATTTATCCATTGATGTCTTAGGAAAAAGGCAAGATGGTTATCATTTTGTTGAAATGATAATGCAAACGATAGATTTATACGATATAGTAAAATTAAAAGGATTAAATGAAGATGAAATAAAGGTAAAAAGCACTAGTTTAGATATTCCTTTAGATGAAGATAATATTGTTTATAAAGCCGCCAAAATACTTAAGAATAAATTTGATATAAAAAAAGGTGTAGAAATATTCATAGAAAAAAATATCCCTGTAGCAGCAGGAATGGCTGGAGGAAGTTCTAATGCAGCTGCGGTATTAGTAGGTCTAAATCAATTATGGAAGCTTGAATTATCTGAAGATGAATTAAAAGACATAGGATTTAATTTAGGAGCAGATGTTCCATTTTGTATATCAGGACAACCTGCTTTAGCTCAAGGAGTTGGAGAAGAGCTAACTAATATCAAAGGTTTGCCATGTGATATAAATATATTGATATGCAAACCAGATTTATTTGTTTCTACTAAGGAAGTTTATCAAGGTTTAGATTTGAATAATATTCAAAAAAGACCAAATAATAAATGTTTGATAGAGTGTTTAAAGTCTGAAGACATAAAAGCTTTATCAGAAAATATGGTAAATGTTCTTGAAAATGTTACTATAAGTAAACATAAAGAAATAGATAATATAAAGCAAGTCATGATGAAAAATAATGCTTTAGGTTCTATGATGAGTGGAAGTGGTCCTACAGTTTTTGGACTATTTGAAAGTAAAGAAGATGCTCTAATTGGAAAAAAAGAATTATTAAAAAAATATAAACAGGTATATGTTGTTAATAGCAGTCAAAAAGGGGTTGAAATTTGTGGAGAATTTAACTAAACTGAACTTGGATAATTACAAGCCATTGAGAGATGTAGTTTTTGAGAATTTAAGAGAAGCAATCTTAGAAGGAAAATTAAAGCCTGGTCAAAGGCTAATGGAAGTACAACTAGCAGAACAATTAGGAGTAAGTAGAACTCCAGTAAGAGAGGCAATAAGAAAGCTTGAATTAGAAGGTTTAGTTGTTATGTTGCCTAGAAAAGGTGCTTATGTAGCAAATATGTCATTAAAAGATATTATGGATGTATTAGAAGTAAGAGCGAGTTTGGAAGGTTTAGCAGCATATCTTGCAGCTGAAAGAATCAGTGATGAAGATATCAAAAAACTTAAAGATATATCAGAAGACTTTAAAAAAAGCACTTTAGAATGTGATGTAGATTCATTATTAAGACTTGATGTAGAATTTCATGAATGTATATTTAAAGCAACAAACAATAAAAAATTAATCCAATTGATAAACTCACTATGGGAACAAGTATATAGGTTTAGAGTTACTTACATGTCTGATTATGACACATCGCACAATATCGTTGAAGAACATAGATATTTACTTGATGCTATAATTAAAGGAGATAGTGAATTATCTAAGCAATATGCTACTGAACATATAGAAAAAGCAGAACAGTTTATGATAGATAAAGCTATGATTAATAAAGACTTATAAAATATAAAGTAAAAAAAGCTATTTTAAAATGATTATAATCATTTTAAAATAGCTTTTTTTATTAATATTAAAAAATATTATGAATAAATTAAATTAAATTGGACATAATTGATGATATAAATTTATCTTAAGGGGGAATTTTCAGTGAGAAAAGTTAAGATTAGATTGGGATTATTAATATTAAGTTTTATATCAGTTATATCAATAATGACAATAGTAATAAATGGTGAAGTAAAAAAAGTCGATAATATATCAAAAGACTATAAAGATAAATTAATAAGATTTCATGTTATAGCAAATAGTAATACAGATGAAGACCAAGCACTTAAATTAAAAGTTAGAGATGAAGTGATAAAATATCTACAACCTAAGCTTCAAAATTCAAAAAGTATAGAAGAAAGTGAAGCAATTATAAAAAGAGAATATAGTAGTTTGGAAGAAATAAGTAAAAATATTATTCTTGAAAATGGATATAATTACAGTGTAAAGGTAGGTATACAATATAGTAATTTTCCTACTAAACAATATTCTAATATAGTTCTTCCAGCTGGTGAATATAAAGCTTTAAAAATTATCATTGGAAAAGGTGAAGGGAAAAATTGGTGGTGTGTCATGTTTCCTCCATTATGTTTTGTTGATGAATCTAATGGAGTGATAGATAAATCTACAGATGATAAGTTGAAAGAAGTATTAACAGATAAAGAATATAAGTTGATAAAACAAGATACACCAAAGAAAACAAGTAGAGTAAAAATTAAGTTTAAGGTACTTGAAGTAGTAAAAGATTTAGAGAAAAAGTTCTAAAAATAAGATTTTAAGGAGTGGTTTTAATCATGGACAGGTGGAGTAAACTGATGGCTATACTATTAGCTTTTACTTGTATATTTATGCCTATTGAAGAGGTGTTTGCATATGAACCAGCAGAGAAAGTTAATAAAATAAATAAAAAAGAAGAAAATATAGCAAAGAAGGAAGTCATAAATTTATCTAATGACGATTTGATGCTATTATCTAGGTTGGTTGCAGGAGAAGCTAGAGGAGAAAGCTATGAGGGACAGGTCGCTGTAGCAGCTGTAGTAATAAATAGGATATTGGACCCTAGATTTCCAGACACAATAGAAGAAGTCATATATCAAAAAAATGCGTTCTCAGTTGTGCTTGATGGTTCGATAAATATGGCACCAACAGATTCAGCATGTAAAGCAGCTCAAGATGCACTTTATGGAACTGACCCAACTAATAAAGCAGTATATTTCTGGAATCCAGAAATAGCCACTTGCAAATGGATAAATAGACTAAGTCCATATATGAGAATAGGAAATCATGTGTTTGCAAAATAAATATAAATTTTGAGTAGTGAAAGGAGTTGTCTTTTTCTAGAAATTATTTTCTAATTTGAGATAGCTCCTTTATTTTTTGTGTAAAATAAACTATAATAATCATTTAGGTAATAATATATTAACTATGAATATAAATATAAATTTTAGCGATAAATAAGTTGTTGTTAAACACAAAAATGTAAAGTAGGTGTTGTATAAAGATGAGTAATAAGCCAATAGGAGTTTTTGATTCAGGATTAGGTGGATTAACAGTTCTAAAAGAGATAATGAAAATATTACCAAATGAGGATATAATATACTTTGGAGATACTGCCAGAATACCATATGGTTCAAGATCTAAAGAAACCATAATTAAATATACGTTTCAAGCTATAAACTTTCTAAAGACTAAAGATGTAAAAGCTATAGTTATAGCATGTAATACTGCTACTGCAAGGAGTTTAAAAGAAGCCCAAGAAAAATATGATATACCTATAATTGGTGTTATAGAAGCAGGAGCTAGAACTGCTGTAAGTTCTACAAAAAACAAAATTGTAGGAATAATAGGAACTGAGGGAACTATAAGTTCAAAAGCATATAATTTAGAAATATCTAAAATAGATGAAAGCATAGAAATTGTTAACAAAGCATGCCCTTTATTTGTACCTATTGTTGAAGAAGGATGGGCAAATACAGAAGTAGCTAAATTAACAGCAAAGATATATTTACAAGAATTAAAAGAAAAGAATATAGACTCTTTGGTATTAGGATGTACTCATTACCCTATTTTGAAGAGAACAATAGGCGAAGAAGTTGGAGAACATATAAAACTGGTTAACCCAGCTAAAGAGACTGCTAAAGATTTAAAGACTATTTTAGAAGTACAAAATATGATAAATAACAAAGAAGTTCATGGAGCATATCAATATTATGTATCAGACATACATGAAAAGTTTTCGGATATAGCAAGAGAATTCTTAAAGAAAAAGATTGATAAGATTCAAAAAGTAGAAATACAAAAATATTAGCGTATATGAAGAATCTATGGAGGGAAAATCGTTGAGTGTAAAAATAAGTATAAATACTAGACAGTATGATGAAAAAGGAAATATGGACACCATAGAGATGACTACCTTTGGTAAAATTTTTTATAAAAATGATGGAATATATGTTATTTACAAAGAAAAAGAAGAAAATATAGAGATAACTAATACTATAAAGATACTTAAAGATAAAGTTAGTATCAAAAAATTTGGTGCTATTAATTCAACAATGTTGTTTAAGTGTGGAGAAAATAGCACTACAAAATATGTGACCCCACAAGGTACTTTATTAATTGATATTAATACAAGGGAATTGGATATAAATATACAAGAAGGGGAACACATAAAATTGAAAATAGACTATAATATAAAGATACAAGATTTATTTTTAGGTAGGAATAAAATAGATATATACATAGGTATTAAATAATAACTATAGCTATTTTCTAGAAATTTTATAAAGGTAGTGAAAAAACTACCTTTTATTTAATTTATTTGGTATTATTATATTTATATTAAACTTTAATTTCTTAAAATTGATACAAGGGTTTAGCGTTTTTTTATAGAAAGTATACTTAAAAGTGAATAAAACTAAGTGTAAGAGGGATAAATATGATATTTGATAAGGTACTAGGTACTATAAATAAACATAATTTAATACAAAAAGGCGATAAAATAGTTTTAGGTCTTTCTGGAGGGCCTGATTCGGTTTGTTTATTGCATGTACTAAATAGATTAAAACAAGATTTTAATATAGAAATATATGCAGCACATTTAAATCATCAGATAAGAGGGATAGAAGCTCAAAAAGATGCATTATATGTATCTAAACTTTGTGAGGAAATGGGAATTGTATTCTTTGTAAAGTCTATTAATGTACCAAAATATTGTGAAAATGAGGGAGTGTCATTAGAAGAAGGAGCAAGGAAATTAAGATATGAAATGTTTTTTGAAATTAAGGATAAGATTAAAGCTAATAAGATAGCCATAGGTCATAATCTTAATGACCAAGCTGAAACTGTTATGATGCGTATCATGAGAGGAACAGGTCTAACAGGTTTAAAAGGAATTGATTATATTAGAGATAATTGTATAATTAGACCAATATTAGATGTGGAAAGAAGTGATATAGAGGATTATTGTGAAGCTTATAATTTAAATCCTAGAATAGATAAAACAAATTTAGAGAATATATACACTAGAAATAAGATAAGGTTAGACCTTTTACCATATATGAAGGATAATTTTAATTCAAATGTAATAGAATCTATAGTGAGGATGAGCAATAGTTTAAAAATTGATAACGATTATATTGAGAAAGAGGCAGAGGCTAAATTTATAGAAGTTTCAAGTGTAAAAGAAAAGGGCTTTGTAGAGATAAATTTAGACGATTTTATTTGCTTACATGATGCTATCAAAGTTAGGGTTCTTAGAAATTCTATAAAACATATACTAGGAGATACTAATTTTGTTGACCAGAGACATATAGAGGATATAATGTCTTTAGAGGATAATTCAAAAGTAAATAAAATGTTAACTCTTCCAAGAAATATATTTGTTTATAGAAAAAAAGACAGTATAATATTAACCAATGAGGAAATTGTTAATGAGGAGATTGAATTTTATTACAATGTACCTAGTAATGGGTTTATTAAAATAAAAGAATCAAAACAAATTATTGAGACCCAAGTAATGAGTATAGATAGGTATAAGAGTATGAAATTAGACAATTCATCTAAAGGGTTTGATTTTAATAAGGTAAAAGGGGGTATAGTAATAAGGAGCAGAAGGCAAGGTGATAAGATAAAACTTGCTATGGGAAGTAAAAAAGTGAAGGATTTATTCATAGATTTAAAAATCCCAAGAGAAGAAAGATGCAAAATTCCTATAGTCGCAGATAGTGAAGGGATAATATGTGTTGGAGATTATAAAATCAGTGAGAATTATAAAATTGATGAGAACACAAAAGAAGTATTAAAAATTAATTTTAACAAATTATAGAGCAAAGCAATGTATGAAAGGAGGGCTTCTATATTGAATAAGTTGCTAAAAGGGGCAGGTTTTTATCTACTTGTTTTTATAATTATAGTGGGTATAGTTCAATTCTCAGGTAAGCCTACAGAAAAAATAAAAGATTTAAAATTCTCTGAAGTATATAGAGAATTAACCGATGAGAATATATCAAGATTATACTTTGTAAATCAAACTTCGGTGGAAGGTACTATAAAAGATACAAATACAAAGTTTAAGTCATATGTTCCAACAGAAGTAATGGGAAATAAACTTGCAGATGAGGTGTTAGACCAAGCCAAAGCTGGGAAACTAACTTTTGGTGGTGAAGCTAAGCCATCTACACCTTGGTTTGTCGAAATGTTGCCTACATTACTGTTAATATTCTTTATGGTAATTCTTTGGTTCGTATTTATGAATCAGTCTCAAGGTGGAGGCGGAAAGGTTATGAGCTTTGGTAAATCAAAGGCTAAGGTTCATAAAGATGATGAAAAAACTAGAGTTACATTTAAGGATGTGGCTGGATTAGATGAAGAAAAAGAAGATTTACAGGAAGTAGTAGACTTCTTAAAGAATCCTAAGAAATATATTGAATTGGGTGCAAGAATACCAAAAGGTATGCTTATGGTAGGTCCTCCTGGAACTGGTAAAACATATCTATCTAGGGCTGTCGCAGGGGAAGCAGGAGTTCCATTCTTTAGTATAAGTGGTTCTGATTTCGTTGAGATGTTTGTTGGAGTTGGTGCTTCGAGAGTAAGAGATTTATTTGAACAAGCTAAGAAAAGTGCTCCAGCCATAATATTTATAGACGAGATTGATGCAGTTGGTAGAAAAAGAGGTGCAGGTCTTGGTGGAGGTCATGATGAAAGAGAGCAGACTCTTAATCAGCTTCTAGTTGAAATGGATGGATTTGGAGTAAACCAAGGTATAATAATCATGGCTGCTACAAATAGACCAGATATACTTGACCCAGCATTACTTAGACCAGGAAGATTTGACAGACAAGTTGTTGTTGGTACACCAGATGTAAAAGGAAGAGAGGCTATATTTAAAGTTCATTCAAGAAATAAGCCACTAAGTGATGATGTTAAAATGGATGTATTAGCTAGAAGAACACCAGGATTTACTCCTGCAGATATAGAGAACTTAATGAATGAAGCTGCAATATTGACAGCTAGAAAAAGAGAAAAGAAAATTAAGATGGAAACTATAGAAGAAGCTATAACTAAGGTTATAGCAGGTGTGGCTAAAAAATCAAAAGTAATAAGTGAAAAAGAAAGAAGACTTACAGCATATCATGAAGGTGGGCATGCAGTTTGTGCTCATGTACTTGAGGAGGTAAGTCCTGTTCATCAAGTTACAATAGTACCAAGAGGAAGAGCTGGAGGATTTACAATGCAGCTTCCTGTTGAAGATAAATTCTATGCTACAAAAAATGAAATGAAAGAAAATATTGTAGTTTTACTTGGAGGTAGAGTAGCAGAAGAGTTAGTACTTAAAGATGTATCTACAGGTGCTTCAAATGACTTAGAAAGAGTTACAGCTACTGCAAGAAGTATGGTAACAAAATATGGGATGAGTTCTAAGCTTGGTCCAATGTCATTTGATAGTGATGATGAAGTGTTCTTAGGTAATAGTTTTTCAAGTAAGAGAAATTATTCTGAAGAAGTTGCCTTTGAGATAGACCAAGAAACAAAACGTATAGTTGATGGTGCATACGATAAGACAAGAAGTATACTACAAGAAAATATGGAGAGATTAGAGTATGTGGCACAAGCCTTACTTATATATGAAACTTTAGATGCAGAACAATTTGTAAAAGCGTTCAATAAAGAATTACCACTAAATGATATTGAAAATGCAATTACAGAGGAAAATTCGCCTAAAGAAGTTGAAGAACAACTAACTATAAAATTAGAAAAAGATGAAGAAAGAAACAATGTTATTGATATAAATAAAAATTTAGATAATAAATCTGATGAAGATAAATAATTTTAAAATATTGGTCATTTTAAAATTATTATCTGTTATGGATTAAATACTAAAACTGAAAGTATAATATTAAATTACTGAGCAGAGTATATTTGCAGGTGTTAATTTGATTGATACTTTCAGTTTTTTTATTATTTTACAAAGGTTTAAGTAAAATATCTACATAAAATATAAATCTGATTATGATAACATATTGAAAAGGAAATTTGAAATTAATAGTATTAAAAGTCTATGAATAATGTATAATTATTTATTAGAAGAAAATAAGTCATGAAATCATGTCATATTAGAGGTGAAATATGCGAGATAAGATAATAGAAATTATATTAAATAATAAATCTGAATTTATTTCAGGAGAAGAATTATCAAAACAATTAGGAGTATCACGTGCAGCTATATGGAAACATATGAAGGCTCTAAAAGAAGAAGGATATAATATAGAGTCTGTAAATAAGAAAGGATATAGATTATCAGAAAACCCAACTGATTTATTAAGTCCCCAGAATATTTACTATAAATTAAATACAGAGTTTATTGGAAAGAATGTCATACATCTTGAAACTATAGATTCAACTAATGAATATGCAAAAAGAATAGCTACAAATAATATAGATGGAACTGTGATTTTAAGTGAACATCAGGATATGGGAAAAGGTCGATTGGGAAGAAACTGGGATTCTAAACCTCATGAAGGAGTCTGGATGAGCATTATTTTGAAACCAGATATGGAACCATTTAAAGCACCATTTATAACTTTAATAGCAGGGGCAAGTGTAACAAAGGCTTTAAATAATTTAGGAGCAAATACTCTAATAAAATGGCCAAATGATGTTATTTTAAATGGTAAAAAAATATGTGGTATATTAACAGAGTTATCTGCTGAGATTGAAAGAACAAACTATGTTGTTCTTGGAATTGGAATAAATGTTAAGACAATGGATTTTGAACCAGAAATAGCTGAGAAAGCTACATCACTATATAAAGAAGGATATAAATTATCTAGAGTAGATATTGTTAGAAATGTATTGACTGAATTTGAAAAATTGTATTTAGATTATATTGTAAATAACTCTAGAGAAAAAACTTTAAAAATGTGTAGAGATTATTCTGCAATTATAGATAAAAATATATATGTATTAAAAGGTAATGATAAGGAATTAGTGAAATGTATGGACATAAATGAGGATGGAAATTTGTTAGTTCAAAGCAGTGATGGAAATGTAAAAGAAATCATTTCAGGTGAAGTTTCTATAAGAGGAGAGAAGGGATATGTATAATAGTATTTTGGATGTAGAAGGTCTAAAGGTTGGGCAAGTGGAGGATAGAGATGGTCTTACTGGATGTACAGTAGTAATATGTGAAGAAGGAGCTACTTGTGGTGTTGATGTAAGAGGTTCTGCTCCAGGGACTAGAGAAACCGATTTATTGGACCCTGTGAATATGGTTCAAAAAGTTCATGCAGTAGTTTTGGCTGGTGGTTCTGCATATGGTCTTGAATCTACTTGTGGTGTAAGTAGATACTTAGAGGAAAAAGGAATTGGATTTGATGTAGGTGTAGGAAAAGTACCTATAGTTGTTGGAGCAGTGTTATTTGATTTGGGAGCAGGAGATTTTAAGTGTAGACCAGATTTACAAATGGGTTATAGAGCTTGTGAAGTCGCAAGCAAGGATATTTTAAATCAAGGAAATTATGGAGCAGGATGTGGAGCCACTGTTGGAAAGATAAGAGGCCAAGGGTATGCCATGAAAGGTGGTATAGGTAGTTATTCCATAAAATTGGATAATGGTCTAATTGTATCTGCATTGGTTGCTGTAAATGCTCTTGGAGATGTTTATGAAAATGGTAAGGTTATAGCAGGGGCTTTAAATGATAAAAAGACAGAGACTATTGATACATATAAGCTAATGAAACAAGGTGAAAGTAAAGGTGGATTTAGTATAGATAATACTACAATTGGAGTAATTGCAACAAATGCTAAGTTAACTAAAGCTGAATGTAAAAAGATATCTCAAATGGGGCATGATGGTTATGCAAAAGCCATTTTTCCTATTCACACACCTCATGATGGAGATACAATATTCACAATATCAACAGGAAAAATAGAAACAGATATAACATTATTAGGTTCATTAGCTGTAGAAGCAGTAGAAAAAAGTATAATAAATGCGGTGAAAAAAGCAGATAGTGTAAAAAATATAATAGCGTATAAAGATATAGTAAAAAAACGAGAAATATGATGAAATTAGCATATTTTTCTTGTCAAATTGTTGACAATAGTAATTCGTCTTGATAAAATTATTCTTGTTAGAGCGGGCATCCTAGAATGGTAGCCTGACTCAGAAATATAAGAAAAAAGACCGAAAAACAAAAAAATTAAGTAGTCCGGCATCGTTATGAGCTGGAACGGAGGTGTATTTTTTATGATGAACACAAGTGCATCAGTAAGAAAAGTAAATGTAAGAAAAATGACTATAATAGGAGTACTATCAGCTATTTCTATTATGCTATCTATGACTCCATTGGGATTTATTCCAGTTGGACCTACAAAAGCAACTATAATGCATATACCAGTTATTATTGGGGCTATTATAGAGGGGCCAATAGTTGGGGGTGCAATAGGGTTTATATTTGGAGTATCAAGTCTCTTAAATGCTATAATAAATCCAACCATAACATCCTTTGTTTTTATAAATCCGTTAGTTTCAATATTACCAAGAGTTATGATAGGTATATTGGCTTATTATGTATATCAATTAATAATTAAGGCTACAAATAAGGTATACATATCAGGTTTAATTACAGGAGCGATAGGTTCCTTGTTAAATACAGCTGGAGTTTTAGGAATGATATATGTCTTATATGCTGACAAATATCTTCATGCAATGGGTCAAAGTGGTTCAGCAGGAAAAGTAATAATGGCTCTTGCCGCAGCAAATGGAGTACCAGAAGCAATAGTAGGAGCTTTAGTAGTAGCTGCCGTTGCCACTGTACTTAAGAAAAGCAAAAAATAGAAAGAAGGTTAATGACATATGCTTCTAGTATTTGATGTTGGAAATACTAATATGGTTTTAGGTATATATAAAGGTGATAAATTAGTTAATTATTGGAGAATTAAAACAGATAGAGAAAAAACATCTGATGAATATGGAATCCTAATAAGTAGCTTATTTGAGTATGATAATGTGGATATAAATTCTATTAATGATGTGATAATATCATCTGTAGTACCAAATGTTATGCATTCTCTTGAAAACTTTTGTATAAAATACTGTAAAAAACATCCATTAATAGTAGGTCCAGGCATAAAAACAGGTCTAAATATAAAATATGATAATCCAAAGCAAGTCGGAGCAGACAGAATAGTTAATGCTGTAGCAGGAATAGAAAAATATGGAGCACCAAGTATACTTGTTGACTTTGGAACAGCAACTACGTTTTGCGCTATCTCTGAAAAAGGTGAATATCTAGGTGGAACAATAGCGCCAGGAATAAAAATATCTAGTGAGGCATTATTTCAAAGTGCGTCTAAATTACCTAGAGTAGAATTAACTAAACCAGGTATGACTATTTGTAAGAGTACTGTATCAGCTATGCAATCTGGAATAATTTATGGATATGTTGGTTTAGTGGATAAAATAATAAGCATGATGAAGAAAGAATTAAATTGTGATGATGTTAAAGTTATAGCTACAGGTGGATTAGCTAAACTGATTGCTTCAGAGACAAAAAGTATAGATTATGTAGATGGTTTTTTAACACTAGAAGGATTAAGAATAATATATGAAAAAAACCAAGAATAATTAATATACAGGGAATTGGGTTATATATCCAATTCCCTTTTTATGATAGTTTCATAGCTTTATGTGGTATATTATAATGAGGAAATATGAACTTTAAAATCAAATCGTAAAATAAAGGAAAAAAATAGGAGAAAAGCAATGAAAATAGGAAATTTAGAATTGAAAAATAAAGTTTTTCTATCACCTATGGCAGGAGTAACAGACCTACCATTTAGATTAATTTGTAAAGAACAAGGTTGTGGACTTTTATATACAGAAATGATAAATGGTAAGGCACTTTGCTATGATGATGAAAATACTAAAAAAATGCTTAAGATAGAAGAGGAAGAACATCCAGTAGCTGTTCAGATATTTGGCTCAGAGCCAGATTTTATGGGAAGAGCAGCAGAGATAATGAATGATTATTCAAATGAGATTCTCGATATAAATATGGGATGTCCAGCTCCAAAAGTAGTTAAAAATGGAGATGGGTCAGCACTTATGAAAAATCCTAAGCTCGCGGAGAAGGTATTAAAGGCAGTGGTGAAGAATTCAAAAAAGCCAGTAACTTTAAAGATAAGGAAAGGGTGGGATGATAATAGTGTAAATGCTGTTGAAATAGCAAAGATAGCAGAAGCTTGTGGAATAAGTGCTCTAGCGATACATGGAAGGACTAGAGAACAGTTTTATACAGGTAAAGCAGATTGGAATATAATCGCAGAAATTAAGAAAAATTTAAACATACCTGTTATAGGAAATGGTGATGTATTTACAATAGAAGATTCAATAAATATGTTAGACAAAACTGGTTGTGATGCTATAATGATAGGTAGGGGTGCTCAAGGTAACCCATGGATATTCAAAAGAATAAATCATTATATGAATACAGGTGAGATTTTGCCAGAGCCAACTCTTAACGAAAAAATAAGTACTGCCATTAAGCATTTAAAACTTGCAGTAGAAGAGCATGGAGAGTATGTAGCTGTAAGAGAAATGAGGAAACACATCGCTTGGTATTTAAAAGGACTTAGGAATTCTGCAAGATTAAGGGATGAAATTAACAAAATAGAAGACTATCAAGAAGTTGTGTCGAAATTGGAGTACTATATGGAAGACTCCTTGACATAAAAATAATAGTGACTTATAATATAGCGCATAAATTAAAAAAAGATTATAAAATTTTTAAAATATAATTAGGAAAATTCCTAAGAAATCTGTGAAGGAGTTGTATTTATAATGGAAGAAAATAAAGAGTTTTTATTGACACAAGAGGGATATGATAAATTAGAAGAAGAATTAGAAAACTTAAAGGTTGTAAAGAGAAAAGAAGTTGCAGAGAGAATCAAGGTTGCTATATCTTTTGGTGATTTATCTGAAAATGCTGAGTATGATGAAGCTAAAAAGGAACAAGCACAAGTTGAAGAAAGAATTCTAAAATTAGAAAATATGGTTAGAAAAGCTGTTATCATAGATGAAAGCAAAATAGACCTTAATGTTGTCACAATAGGATCAATAGTTAAAGTTAAGGATTTAGAATTTGATGAAGATGTTGAATATACTATAGTTGGTTCGACAGAAGCAGACCCATATGATGGTAAAATATCAAACGAGTCTCCTGTAGGGAAAGCACTTTTAGGTAGAGCTGTAAAAGAGATTGTAGAAGTGCAAGTTCCTGATGGAGTTGCTAAGTTTGAAATATTAGAAATAAGAAGATAATCTGGAGGAAAAAAATGAAAAATAATCAACAAAGCAATGAAGAAGCACAAATTCAGGAAGACCTTAGTGAAGTACTTCAAGTAAGAAGAGATAAACTAAAAAAATTACAAGAATCAGATAGAGACCCTTTTAAAGAAAGTAGATATGATAGAACTCATTATTCTACTGAGATAAAAGATAACTTTGATTCTCTTGAAAGTAAAACTACAAAAATAGCAGGACGTATAATGAGTAAGAGAATACAAGGTAAGGCTGGTTTTATAGATATTCAAGACCAAGAAGGAAGAATTCAATCTTATGTAAGATTAGATGCTATAGGGGAAGAAGAGTATAGTGTATTTTCAACATATGATATTGGAGATATAGTTGGAATTGAAGGGGAAATATTTAAAACTAAAAAGGGTGAGATATCTGTAAAGGCTAAATCTGTAGTATTACTATGTAAATCTTTACAAGTACTACCAGAAAAATATCATGGATTAAAAGACCAAGAATTAAGATATAGACAAAGATATGTTGACTTAATAGTAAATCCAGAAGTAAAAAATGCTTTTTTAACTAGAACAAAAGCGTTAAAAGCATTGAGAACATACTTAGATGATAGAGGATTTTTAGAGGTTGAGACTCCAATATTAAATACTATAGCAGGTGGAGCAAATGCTAGACCATTTATAACTAACCATAATACTTTACATATACCAATGTATTTAAGAATAGCTAATGAATTATACTTAAAGAGACTTATTGTTGGTGGATTTGATAAAGTTTATGAAATGGGAAGAATGTTTAGAAATGAAGGTATGGATTTAAAACACAATCCTGAATATACTGCAATAGAACTATATCAAGCATATGCTGATTATACTGATATGATGGAAATAACAGAAAATGTTATCGCACATATGGCAGAAGTTGCTACAGGAAGCATGATAATTAACTATCAAGGAACAGAAATAAACTTTACACCTCCTTGGAAAAGAATGAGCATGGAAGAGTGTGTTAAAGAGTATTCTGGGGTAGATTTTTCTACTATAGATACAGACGAAGAAGCGTTAGAAGTTGCTAAAGAAAAAGGTATAGAAATAAAACCTGGAATGAGAAGAGGAGAAGTAATAAATGCTTTCTTTGAAGAGTTTGGAGAAGATAAGTTAATCCAACCAACATTTATAACTCATCATCCAGTTGAAGTATCTCCATTATCTAAAAGAAATAATGAAGACCCAAGAAGAACTGATAGATTTGAAGCATTTGCCAATAGATGGGAATTAGCTAATGCGTTTTCTGAACTTAATGACCCAATTGACCAAAAAGGAAGATTCATGGACCAATTGAGAAAAAGAGAATTAGGTGATGATGAAGCCTTTGAAATGGATGAAGACTTCTTAAAAGCATTAGAGGTAGGTTTACCTCCTACAGGAGGATTAGGAATCGGTATAGATAGAGTAATTATGTTATTAACTAACTCTCCATCTATAAGAGATGTATTATTATTCCCTACTATGAAACCTATTGATAATAATCTAAATAAAGAAGAAGAGAACTAAAAAATATAAGCATTCTACTAAGTTTTAAATTAAGTATAGCTGTTAAATTAGCAATAAATAGCTTTATTTTATTTAAAGTGTTACTGTAGAATGCTTTTTATATGTGACAAATTACTTTTTAGATATTTAATTTATAAATTACCAACAAACATTAAAAAATGATATTAATTTTTGTTGATTGAGACTTTATATTTAGAAAATATGATTGAAAGTAATTTATTATGAAAATATTTAGAATAATTTTTGAGAAGGTAAAAGGAATATTTTCTGAGAATACTATATATAAAAAATTATTGGGGGAATGTCTGATGTTTCAAGTAATTGATTTTTTATGTTTATTCTGTGTTGGATTTTTAGTTCTTGATGTTATGGTATATTTTTGTAAAGATGCAATGGATATCTTTGAAAGTACAACTAAGGTTAATAAAGTTAAGAGCATAAATGTTTGGGCAGATAGAGTCAGAGCTAATTCATATTCTTATGAAAATAAAATTGCAAAATAGGTAAAACTATATATGCAGGTATTGCTTGTAATATCAAGGGTTATATCTATTAGT
The DNA here is from genome assembly GCF_045899875.1 of Clostridioides sp. GD02377. Classification (NCBI taxonomy): domain Bacteria; kingdom Bacillati; phylum Bacillota; class Clostridia; order Peptostreptococcales; family Peptostreptococcaceae; genus Clostridioides; species Clostridioides sp. GD02377. Next base: position 139 of record NZ_JBJODA010000023.1, on the reverse strand, counting down.
TTTAATTAAATTTATTAAAAAAAACAAAGAGTTATAACCTTTTTAGAAATAAAAAATAAAAAAATATTGAAAAAGTGTTGACGAAACATTTTTAAGATGATATAGTATTACTTGTCCTTAAGAAAAGGGCAAACATGAA